>JAJTBC010000018.1 GCA_021287085.1 Bacillota bacterium
GCCCTCTCCCAAGGAGGTGGTGGAGCGCTTCGATGCGGCCCAGTCCAAGGTGACGTCGCTCCAGGCGCCATTCACGCTCACCATCCGCCGGGCCCTTCTCAAGACGCCCACGGTCACCAAAGGCACGCTGTACCTCCAGGGGTCGGAGTTCGTCCACTTCGCCTTTGCGCCCCCGGAAGACCTGATTCTGCACCTCACACAAAAGGAGCTGCTGTCGTACAGCCCCGGCGCCAACGAAGGAGAACGGCTCAAGATCGGCCTGATCCGCAACCATGACCGCCGTTTCCTGGGCCTGGGGCAGAAGCTGTCGGAACTGTCGGACTACTTCAACCTGGCCGTCACCGCCGACCCGGACCACGCCGGGGCGCTATACGCCACGCTCACGCCGCGCAGCTACAGCCTGAAGAAGCGCTTTCGCATGATCCGGCTTTCCGTGGACACCAGCACGTACCTGCCCCGTCAAGTGCTTTGGGTGGAGAAGAGCGGCGATGCCTGGACGCTGGATCTGGGCGCCCTGCAGATCAACCAGGCCTTGCCCGCCAGCGCCCGTCTTTTCAAGGTGCCGGACGGAGTGCCCATGCGTTCCGCCTTCAGCTTTTTCGCCACCCGCAAAACCAAGTAGAGAGCCCTGCGCTGTTCTTTCGAGGCCACCCATGATCATCACCTGTCCCACATGCTCGGCCCGCTTCCAGTACGACGATGCTCGGTTCCAGGGCATTCCGCGCAAGAAGTTCCGCTGCCCCAAGTGCTCCACGGAATTCCATGTGGACAATCCCAATCTGCCCCCTCCACCCGAACCCGTCACCCCGCCCTTTGTTCCCCCCAGCGCTCCGCCCGACGTCACCAGCCATCGGGAACGCAATTCCATGCTGACCGAAGCGGGCATCGCACCGCCCATGCCCCAGGACATGCGCTACAGCCTGGCCTTCCTCTCCGGCCCGCAGGCCTCCACCGTGCGGGTGCTGGAATCTTCCCGCACGGTCATCGGGCGCGAGGAGGGCGACATCCTCACCCATGATCCCGAATGCTCCCGCCGCCATTGCCGCCTCGACATTCACCCGGACGGCAGCGTGTGGTTGGTGGATCTGGGTTCCACCAACGGAACCCTGGTGGACGGCGTGCAGGTGTTCGGCAGCATCCAGCTGACGGATCGCCAGGAATTCGTCTGCGGCCGCAGCACCTTCATGCTCATGGCCCGCCCCATCGACCCCAACGCTCTTATCTGACCCATGAATACGCATTTCGATCCCTACGAGTCGTACCTCCTCAAAGCCGACGCCCTGTTCAAGGGCGGCGATGTGGTGCAGGCGGGGCAGATCTGGCAGGCCATCCTGAAGAAGAATCCCGATCACTCCGAAGCCAGGGCTGGGCTCTACAAGGTAAAGCTGCACTTCGACGCCCGTTCCACCCAGGGAGGGCTGGTTCCTCCGCCCGATGATCTCTCGCCTTCTCCCGCGGCTTCGGCTCCAGCCCCGGAGCCTTCGGTGCAGGAGGAAGTGGAGCGGCTGCTGCGGGACGGCTGCATGCTCTTCGACATGGGCCAATCCGAAGACGCCTTGCGGAAATGGGAGAAGGTGGTGGAACTGGATCCCGGCCACGCCTTGGCCCACGGCTACATGCGCGATGCCCGGCGCGACCTGGGCCTCGCCACCTCCGCCGACGGCAAGGTGCCTGCGCCTCCTCCGGCTCCTGCACCGCCGCCCGCACCCCCGCCAATCCCGGATCGGAGCGACGAATCCCTGGAGCGGCTGCTGCGCGAAGGGGCTCAGCTCTATGACATGGGCATGCCCCTGGAAGCCGAGGCCAAATGGCAGGCGGTGCTGGATCAGCGCCCCGATCACCGGGCCGCCCGCGAGTATCTGGCCATGTCCCAGCGGGAGCGCCAACAAGCTGCCACTCCCAAACCTGCGCCCCAGCCTCCGCCACCCCCGGCACCCGCACCCCCTCCCCCGCCTGCGTCCACCGGGGAACGGGCTCCCAGTCTGGAAGCCCGCCTCCAGAAGGCCGAGGAGTTGCTGAGCCGCCATCAGCTGGAAGAAGCGGCCTACCTCTTCCAGCAGGTGCTCACGACCTCGCCCCACAATCTCCGTGCCCTCCAGGGCTTCCGTCAGGCCCAGACCGAACTGGCCGCCCGTCAGGCGCCTCTGCTCATTCCCAAAGCCGACCCGCCGCCACCCCCCAAGGCTCCCAAACCCATCCTCCTGACTCCCTCCAAGCCCCTCCCGCCGCCGGAGGAAGAAGGCGTCCAGCCCCCCATCGCGCTCCAGGAGCCTGCGGCTCCGGTCCGGAAAGGGCTGGATCTACCGGATCTGCTGCGGCAGATGGAAAAAGAGGTGCCCTCCCGATTCAAATCGCCCAAGATCCTTGGGTTGCTGGCCTTGGCTTTGGTCGTGATCTACGGAAGCTTCCTGGGCTTCCGGGCCTACCGCAAGGATGTGCGCCTGCGGGAAGCGGTGCGCCTCTTCCGAACCGCGTCGGAAGCCCCTGTGAGCCGCAGCCTGGATATCGCCAAGCTCACGGAAGATCCTGCCGTCATCCGCAAGGAAGCCGAGAGTTTCCTCTCCGATCAGCCGCTTTGGGCCTACTACCGCGCCCAGGAACTGATCCGTCAGAATCCCCTGGATGGCCCGGCGGCCCAGATCATGGGTCAGGCCAGCCTGGCCATGGCCAGAGTGGCGGGCGCCGGACAGGGCTCCAAGGCTGAAGCGCTGCGCCTGGCGGCCCAGGGCAATCTGGATGGCGCCCAGGCCATGACGTTCCATCTGCTGGAGCTTCAGCCTGACGACCCCGAGATGAGGGCCCTGGCCGCTCGGCTCATGCTGTCGTTCGCCGAAGCTTATGCCCGAAAGGAGCGTTGGGACGACGCCGAGGACCAGCTGAAGCGGGTGCAGATGCTCTACCCCACCGACAAGGCCTGGGCCGCGCGTCTGAAGCTGCTGAAGCACATTCGCACCATGCGCGACCAGGACCGCCAAGCCTGGGTTCCCCTGCTGGGCTGATATGCGCGCCTGCCCCAGCTGCCATCATCGCCTGAGCCCCTACGCCGCCGAATGCCCGGTGTGCGGGCTGGAGCTCTCCCATCAGGCCCTGCCTCGCCCTCTCCTGTTCCAGGCCTCGGCGCTACAGCAGATGGCCCCCGTGCCGGCCAAGCCTCGGCCCATGGCCATTTCCACCCCGGCTCTGGGCCGCATCACGCCCATCGCCTCGGAAACGGCCCTGAATTCCCTTCCCGAACCAGCTCCCGGCGGCACCTTGATGCTGCCGCCCGATTCCCCTCCCCCGGCCCCGGAGCCGCAGGCGCCCACCTTCTGGCCCCTGGTGCGCATGGAGGCCACGGAATGCCTGCTGCTGATCCTGCTCAACGGCCTGTTCGCGGTCATCGCCAGTCTGCTCAGCCATGCGTCGCCGCTCCGGCTATACGCAGACTTGTGGGCCTACCTGCTGCCGGTGCATGCCTGCCTTTCCTGGGCTTTCCTCATGGTGCCCCTGGCCCTGGGCGGCCAATCGCCCATGATGGGCGCCCAGGGTTTGCTGCTGGACACCAACCAACCGGAAAAACGCCTGACCTTCTCCCTGTTCCATCTGCTTTCGGTGCTGCTCTTCCCCCTTTCCTTCCTGTGCATGGTGCTGACCTCCCGCCACCGCACCTTGGCCGAGCTGCTCACCGGCCAGGAGATTCTCGCCAGGCCCCATTTCCGAAGTTCCTGAAAAATCCAAACGCCACTTTGTGATCTCCGTTATCCAGCTTTTCCTTGGCCCGCCTTCACAATAAAGGAAGCGGCAGGGGCCGCAGAGGAGTTTGACCATGAGCCAGCGCGTGGTGGAATGCGTTCCGAATTTTTCTGAAGGCCGGGACATGGCCAAGATGCGGCTCATCACCGATGCCGTCGAAACCGTGGCGGGCGTGAGGCTGCTGGACGTGGATCCCGGCGCGGACACCAACCGCACGGTGGTCACCTTCGTCGGCGATCCCGACAGCGTGGTGGAAGCCGCCTTCCGCGCCATCAAGAAGGCCAGCGAAGTGATCGACATGCGCCTGCATTCGGGCTCCCATCCCCGCATGGGCGCCTGCGACGTGTGCCCGTTCATCCCCGTGGAAGGCATGACCATGGAGGATTGCGCGGAACTGGCTCGGCGACTGGGTCAGCGCGTGGGCGAGGAACTGGGCCTGCCCGTGTACCTCTACGAACAAGCCGCCGCGGTGCCGGAGCGCCAGAACCTCGCCGTGGTGCGCAAGGGCGAATACGAAGGCCTGGAAGAAAAACTCAAGGATCCGCGCTGGAAGCCCGATTTCGGCCCGGCCACCTTCGTGCCCACCTTCGGCGCGCTCATCACCGGAGCCCGGGAATTCCTCATCGCCTACAACATCACGCTGAACAGCCGCGACAAGGCCCACGCCACCGATATCGCCTTCGAACTGCGCGAAAAGGGCCGCGTGGCGCGGCGCGGGCAGACCAGCGCCTTCTACAGCAGCGGCAAAGAGTTGAAGTACGCCGAAGGGCTCTTCCCCTGCGGCAACTGCCATGAAGATTTCGCCACCTTCGAGGCCCTGGAAGCCCATTGCCAAGGCGTTCACGGCTACGACCTGCGCCGCCTGCTCAAGCTCAACGACATCGACGCCGGCAAGGGCGTGGTGGGCCAGAAGGCTTACAAGGCGGGGCTCTTCAAGGAGTGCAAGGCCATCGGCTGGTACGTGGACACCTACAAGCGCGCCCAGCTTTCCATCAACCTCACCAACTACAACGTGACCAGCCCTGTGGACGTGCTGGAAGCCACCCGCAGGATGGCCGTGGATCGCGGCCTGGTGGTGACCGGCTCCGAGATCGTGGGCCTGGTGCCCTTCAAGCCGCTGCTCGACGCGGGTCGCCACTACCTGAAGCTCCAGGGCAAATCGCCCTTCGTGCCCGTGGAAGACGTGCTGGAGAACGCGGTTTTCAGCATGGGTCTCGCCGACGTGGCGCCCTTCGACATCCCCAAGAAGGTGCTGGGTCTGCCCAAGGTCTATGAGCAGGGCCTCATGGCCATGAAGGCTTCGGATCTGGTCACCGAAGTGAGCCGCGACACCCCGGCTCCTGGCGGCGGCTCCATCGCGGCCCTGGCGGGGGCCCTGGGCGCGAGCCTGAGCAGCATGGTCGCCAACCTCACCAAGCCCAAGAACGAGGATCAGGCTGCGAAACTGCTGGCAGCGGCGGAAAAGGCCCATCGGGTGCGTGAAGCCCTGGTGCTGGCCGTGGATGACGACACCAACGCCTTCAACGCCTACATGGACGCCCGGCGCTTGCCCCAGGGCACCGAGGCCGAAAAGGTCGCGCGGGAAGCGGCGATGCTCGAAGGCCTGAAGATCGCCGTGAACGTGCCCTTCGCCACCGCCAAGCTCAGCTTCGAAGCCATGGAAGCCGCCGCCGTGGCCATCGAACACGGCAATCCCGCCTCCATCACCGATGGCATGGTGGGCGTGCAGATGGCCTTTGCCGGCGTGCGCGGCGGCATCTGGAACATCCTCATCAACCTCAAGGACATCCACGATCCCGCCTACAACGCCCAGATGAAGGCCGATTGCGCCGCCCTGCTGGCCCAGGCCGAAACCCTGCTGCGCCAGGCCATCGCCGAAGGCGACAAGCGGTTGGAGAAGATGCTGGGTTGAACCCAGGGTTTTCCCTGAACGACGAACGGCCCGCCAACGCGGGCCGTTCGTCTTCTCCCAAGGAGAGCTACTTCGCTGCGGGAGCCATGGCCTTCAGGGCTTTTTCGAGGGTGACCAGGAGGTATTCGCCACGCAGGCGCAGGCCTTCGCCTTCCACGATCTTGCCGTCGGGGCCCACGAGGATGGGGCGGGGGATGGAACTGAGGTTCACGGCGCTGACAATGGGATCCTTGCTGCCGCGGCCCAGGAACACGTGGGTCCAGGGCATGGGCTGCTTGGGATCCGTGCGGAAGGTGGCGATGTCTTCCACCTTGGTGTCCAGGGAAAGGCTCAGGATCTCGAAGCCCTGATCCTTGAACTTGGCGTAGGCTTCGTGCAGCTTGGGCATTTCTTCCACGCAGGGGCCGCACCAGGTGGCCCAGAAATCCACCAGCACCAGCTTGCCCTTGAAGGTGTCGAGGCTCACCTCCTTGTCGTCGAGGGTCTTGAAGGTGAAGGCGGGGAAGGCCATGCCCTTGGCCAGGTACTTGGCGGGGTCGAACTGCTTGGCGGATTTGGCGGCCGCCGTGTCCTTGTAGTCGGTGGTGAGGGTCTGGTACAGGGTCTTCATCTTGTCCAGGTCGCTTTCACGGCTGGCGGAGGCCAACTGGTAGAACACGGCCAGGGCGCGCACTTCAGGATCGGGGTTGTCCTTGGCCACGGCATCGCGGAAAGCGGCATAGGCTTCGTTGCGACCCGCCAGGGCGTAGGCGCGGGACATGGACTGGGGCGACATGGCCCAGTAGGGGCTCGTGGCAGGCAGCTTGTCCAGGGCCAAGCCAGCCGTTTCCGCGTCGAGCTTGCTGCCCATGTGGCCGATGTTCAGGTAGCTCATGGCCAGCAGGGCGGCCGCATCCGCATCGGTCTCGGCCTTCAGATCCTTGGCGACGGCTTCCAGATCAGCCTTCCAGTCCACCGTTTCCTTGGCCTTCAAGGAAGCCCGATATTTCTCCTCCCTGGCCTTGAAGGCCGCATAGAGGGCCTCGGCCTTCACCAGCTTGGCGTCGGTGCTGATGGGCTTCAGATCGCCCTTGGGCTTTTCGGGGCGGGGCATCAGGTTGAGGCCTTTGAGGCCTTCCGCTCCCAGCAGCACCGGAATCTGCAAGGGCAAGTGGCCCTTGGCGCGAACATCCAGCAGGTAGAGACCGGGCTTGGGAACAGGCAGCACGTAGCCGGGCCGCTTCTTGTTGGGCATCCCCAGGCTCTCGACGCTCTTGAGGGCCAGGGAGCTGGAGCGGTTGAACATGGGAATGAGCCCCACCGTGGCCGCCAGCGGTTTTTCGGCCTGCGTGTAGATCCAGCCATCGACCACGGGGCCTTGCACCGCAGGCGTGGAAGGAGGAGCGACGAGGGCGGTGGTGATCAGGAGCATGGGAAGCATGGGATCTCCGGGGAAAGGGAAGCTCCAGGATACAACGCGGCATAGCCATTAGAGCCAAACAAGCCAAAAGGGCCACGGAGGCCGATTGCGCAATGAGACGAGGGCATTGTCCGCGAGGAGGAAAAGCCGACTCCCCGAAACCATTCACAAACCCTTTCGATCGATACCCTTTCCCTTTTCAAATCAATCTATGCTGGAGTTTGGACATGTGCGACACGGTGACATTCTGGCTGCCGTAGCACGGTTCGTTGAACCGGAGCGCCTTGTGGGGTTGTCGCCAGGCCCCATCGCATGTCCAACCCTTGATCCGTTCTGCTTCCACAACAGATCAACAGCGCAGGAAAAGAATCGGCCCCAGAAAGGCCGTTCTTCTATTCCCCAATGATCTTGATGAGCACCTGCTTGTCGCGGCGCCCGTCGAACTCGCCGTAGAAGATCTGCTCCCAGGGGCCGAAATCCAGGCGGCCCGCGGTGACGGCTACGACCACCTCCCGGCCCATGATTTGCCGTTTATGATGGGCATCGCCATTATCCTCGCCGCTGCGATTGTGCAGGTAGCCGCCCTTGGCGGGATCGCTGCCCGCATCGAAGGGCGCCAGCCGCTCCAGCCAGCGCTTGTAGTCCGCATGCAGGCCGGATTCGTCGTCGTTGATGAACACGCTGGCCGTGATGTGCATGGCATTCACCAGGCAAAGCCCTTCGCGGATGCCGCTCTCCCGTAGCGCCGCCTCCACCTGGCCCGTGATGTTCACGAAGCCCATGCGCTCCGGCATCCTCAACGTCAACGTCTGGCGATGGCTTTTCATGGAATCAGGGTAGCAAGCCGCGAAGGCCCGTGTTCAGAACACCCGCATCAGCGCCACCATGCCATTGAGGGTGCGGGCGCCGGGAATATCGCTTTGGAGGCCAAAGCCCAGATTGACCCGCATGGCCGTGAACCACCAGAAGCCCGGTATATCGCCATCCACGCTGAGACCCGTGAACCCGTAGAACCGGTGGTCATCGAGATTGCGGGCCTGGGCGTGGGTCAGGCCAAGGGTGAGGCGGAACTTGGCCAGGGGCGGAAGCACCACGCCCACTTTCACATCGCGGATGAGATCGGCGGATACGGCGTTGGAATCGATGCCTGGCACGGTGCCGGAGCGGCCCAGGGTCATGGTGGTGAAGCGGTCGAAGCCTTTGCCGCCGTACTGACCCGCTTCGCCGTGGAGCCATGCGCCGCTGGAAAGCCGGTGATCGTAGGCCAGGGAGCCGCCCCAGCGCCGGAAGCGGCCCTCGTCGGGCACCCACTGGGGATTCCCCAGCGTGCCGTATTCCCCCGCCGGCCGATTCCCCTGGCCCACGTAGCCCCGAATCTGGAATCCGTGGCTCTGCCACGCGAGGTAGCCGCGCCATTCCTCGGTCCAGCCCGAAGGCGGCAGCCGGAAGCCTTCGGTGCGGTACTTCTTGTCCCCTTCGGAAAAACGGTTGTATTCCAGGTAGCCCTTGGCCTCGGCCCGGAAACCCAGGCCCAGATCCCGGCCCACGGTGAGCGTCAGGGTGCCGAACTGCCGAGCCACACCCTCCCGATCCAACACCCTGCCCTGCTCCACCGGGCGCTCGGTGAGGGGCAGGAACATGAGATTGGCCTTGAAGGAAAGATCGAAGGCGCCGGGCAGCCTTGGGGCACTGATCTGCACCTGGTTGAAGATGCCCGCCACCAGGGCATCCAGCTGAAGCCCTTTGTTGAAGGCGTTGTAGTCCATGAAGAACAGGCCCCCGAAAGGCACGACGGGCAAGGGCAGGCTGCGGTCCACCAGCAGGCCCGCGCCCAGGGCCCGCACATGGGTCTTGGGCTGTTCTTCCACCTGCCGTGCGCCATCGTCCTGGAGATTGAAGTACCGCAGGCCATTCAGGGTCTGCTTGAGCATGGTGCCCTGGGATTGCCGGGCCTGATTGCGGCGGACCTCGAAGCCCGGATCGTTCACCTGGAAATCCCGGTAGGCAAGATGCCGTTGAATCTGGGCCACCCCATCGGTCAGCACCCATCGTTCGAAGGTTTCGATCTTCACCACCCGCCAGAGACCCGGCGCCGGTTCGCCGTAGGTGAGCACCCGCCGTTCGGTCTTCACCACCCCAGGCAGATCGCTGCGACCACTGCGCTCTTGGAGGATGCGCCCCGTGCCTTCGTCCACCCAGACTTCCCCTTCGGGCAGTTGGGCCTCTCCGCCCACGGGGGTGAACTTCAGCAGGCGGGTGCCGGGCCGCTCGCCTGGACCGCCGTCTTCGTAGCGAAAACGCTCGGTGAGGCTCAAAGCCACGGGCGCGGCAATGCTGGTGCGGGCTTCCACCAGGGGAAGCTGGAGCCCGCCGTGAAGGTTGGCGGTGACGCCATTGAGACGCACTTCCTTCTGCAGCAGTTCTTCCGTTTCTCCCGCTTTTTCGAAGGTGCGGAAGGTGAAGCCCAGATCGCCGCCCATGCCCCGGTAGCTTTGCACGTGAACATCGGCATCGAGCCGCGCCTCGCAGGTGACCAGGGCCATGCGATCCCGCAGCTGCGCGGCCCGCATCCGCGCCAATAGCGCTGACACATCGTAGAGGGCCTGGGCTTCCACCTTCACTTCGTGGCGCTCCTTGGGCAATTCCGAAGCCTTCCATTCGCCTTCCAGAAAGCGCCAGCGCAGCGCTTGTCCGGTGCTTCCGTTTCGCAACGTGAGATCGCCGGGGCCGCCTTCCACTTCCGTGAAGCCCGCAGGAACGTTCCGCGCCAGCCGGGCAGCCGGGCCCAAGGCGGGCACCACGAGGTGGCCGCCATCGCCCATGAGCGCCGAGGCCAGCGGACCGGGATCGCCCGGAAGCCACAATTGCCAGGGCCGACCCGGCAGGAAGTTCTGGGCCTGCAGCAGCCGCGTGCGCCACTGGACTGGATCGCGGCCCAGATCCTCCGCCGTAAGGATGCCGCCCTGGACCGCTCCCCAGGCGCTGGGCTCCCACAGGGCCGGGGCCTGGGCGTCGAAGGCCACGTAGAGATCCTGATCGGGATGCTGCGCTTTCAGCGCCTGGCTGGCCGCCAGCAGCAGGGGCAGCCGGGAGGCGTCCACCGGCAGTCGCAGGCGCAGGGCCGGTTCGTGGCGGAACGGGGCCACCAGAGGCTCCCAGGCTTTCCGCGCCGCCTCCACCTGGGCCGGATCCCGGGCATCCTTCGCCACCACCTGGGAAGCGTCCACCTTTTGCAGATCCAGGAGGGGCGGCAAGGGACGCGCCACCTGGAGCGGCGCCTGGCCAAACAGCGAGGCGGCTGCGAACAGGAAAAAGCCGAAACGAAGGTGCATGGGCGCTCCGCGTTCCGCCAGTGTATCGGTGACCCATTGCCGATACACTGCCTCCATGCGTTTCACCGCGAAGTTCACCACGAAGACGGGCGAAGTGTTGGTGCGGGATCTGGAGGCCGCGTCCATGGACGAAGCCCGCGCCCGCATTCTCGAAGAAGGCCACTTCCCCTTGGAGGTGACGCGCACCTCGTCGGCTTTTCGACGCCAGAAGAGCCTTTCCACGGAATCGTTGATTCTCTTCAACCAGGAGCTGCTGGCCTTGCTCAAGGCGGGCATCCCCTTGCTGCAATCCCTTGAACTGCTGGTGGGCCATGGCAAGGATCCGCTGCTGCGGGATTCCCTCGCCCAGGTGGTGGCGTTGCTGCGAGAAGGCATGGCCTATTCCGAGGCCCTGGAACAGGTGGGCGCCTTCCCGGCGGTTTATCGCGCCAACGTGGTGGCGGGCGAGCGCAGCGGCACGCTGCCGGAGGTGCTGACCCGCTGGCTGGCCTTCCAGGCCTTCGCCCAGAAGAGTCGCCGCCGCATCCTGGAAGCCCTGGCCTATCCCGCCTTCCTGGTGGTGGTGCTGTTCATTTCGCTGGCCCTGATCTTCAACGTGGTGCTGCCCAAGTTCCAGGAGATCTACAGCGGCGGCGGCGTGGAAATGCCCCAGGCCACCCGGATCCTGCTGGGCCTGGGCAGCTTCATGCGCAGCACCGTGTGGGTGCAGGGTGTGCTCTTTCTGGTCTTTCTCGGCTTCCTGCGCTGGCTCTTCACCACCGAAGGCGGAAAGCGCCTGACGGAACGCTTCCTGCTCGCCCTGCCTCGCTTCGGCACCCTGTACCGCATGTACCATTCGTCGGTGTTCTGCCGCACGTTGGGCGTGCTCTTGGCGGGTGGCATGCCCGTGCTGCAATCCCTGGAAGTGATCCAGCGCACCTCGGCCAGCGAACGCATGAAGGTGCGGCTCACCCAGGTCATCGAGCAGGTGCGGGCGGGGTCCTCGCTGCACCAGGCCCTGGAGCAATCCAGCCTCCTCGATCCCCTGGCCATTGAAATGACGCGGGTAGGCGAACAGAGCTCGGCCCTGCCCGAAATGCTCGATCACGTGGCGGACTTCTTCGATCAGGAAGTGGAAAAGGCCACCGCCGCCGTCACCAACCTCATCGGCCCGGTGCTGATCATCGTCATGGGCGCGGTGGTGCTGGGCCTGCTCCTGGCCATCTACCTGCCCATGTTCAACGCCGGTCAAGCCATTCGCTGAGACGTTTCATGCGGAAGGCGGTCGCCCTCGGAATCGCACTGGTGGCGCTCATGGCCTGCCATCGGGAGCCCGCGCGCATACGGAACCTACCGGCCCGGATGCTCTGGGCCTGGGAATCGCCGCAGGATCTGCGTTTTCTGGAGAAGGGCGAAGGCGTGGCCTTTCTGGGCGGCGAACTGCATTTTAGCGAAGGAAAAAGTCGCTGGATACCGCGTCGCAACCCGCTCTACGTGAACCCCGAAACCCCGCTGCTGGCAGTGCTGCGCGTGGAAGCGGGCCGTGAAACCCTGAATGAATCGCAGGCGGAAGTCCTGGTGACGCGGGCCTTGGAGCTGTTGGCGCTGCCGCGAGTCCGGGGCCTCCAGGTTGATTTCGATGCGCTGGAATCCCAGCGGCCTTTTTACGTCCAGGCTCTCAAACGCCTGCGAAGCCGCATGAACACGGACACGCCGCTTTCCATCACGGCGCTGGCCTCATGGTGCCTTGAGGACCACTGGTTGGCGGCGCTGCATGGCGTGGTGGACGAGGCTGTGCCCATGCTTTTTCGCATGGGGCCGGACAATCCCAACGTGCGACAGCGCTTGGAGCGAGGCGACGTGATCGAACCCCTGGCCCGATTCAGCTACGGTCTTTCTACCGACGAACCGCGCCCGCATCTGCGCGGCCATCGACGCTGTTATGTTTTTCATCCCGGCTCCTGGAATCGGGAAGCCTGGCAACGCATTGCCCCGGAGCTGCCATGAATCTTCGCTCCCTCTTCCGTCGTGGTTTCACGACCCTGTTGGTGGCTGGCCTAGTCACCGTGGCTTGGCCCTGCGGGCCCTTCGTGCCGGAATTCCGGCTGGTGGTGCTGGCCATTCCCGATGGGGACCAGGCCGATTGGATCGCCGGAAAGCTGGGCTTGCTGCAGCCTTCCCTGCGCACCGCGAATCTCGTCATCGCCTGGCGTTGGCTCAAAGGCGTGGGGCTGGATGCCGAGGAGCGCCAAGCCGTGGCGACGCTTCCCATGAGGGACGAGGCGTTGCAGGGCCAGGAAGCCTGGAACAAGACTCGAAAAGAGGTTGGCGCGCCGCCGATGGAACTTCAGACAGGAAGGCACGAGGATTACCGAGAGGTGTCGATCATCGGCGATCACGCGCTCACGCTGGCCGCCGCCACTTTGCGCGCTCGAGTGAAGACCTACGGCGCCCAAAGCGCGGCCTTCAAAAGCTGGTTGGCGGCCCAGGATCAAGTGTTCAACTGGACCGACGCGAATCTCCCCGCGCCCGCCGATGCGAGCCTGCCTCTGGAAATTCGCCAGGATCACTCGTACCAAAAGGCCGCTGCGCTGCTGTACCGGGATCGCATGGGTGAAGCGGTGGAGGCTTTTCGCGCTGTGGCCGCCGATGCCGCGCAGCCCTGGCGCGGCTGGGCCAAGTATGCCATCGCTCGTGTCTACGCCAAGGTCGGCACCGTTGCGGGTGTTCTCACCGCCGATCAGGCGTTGAAGGAGGTGGTGGACATCCAGCAAGACCACAGCCTTTCCGCGCTCCACGCCGATGCGGCGGCCCTGGAGAACCGCATCCGCTTTTTGAGCGAGCCCAAAGCTTTCTACGCCCAGCTTCTCACCCATCTGGGAACAGCCCATCGCGGCAAAGCCCTGGATCAGGACATAGAGGATCTGCGCTGGTTGCGAGTGTTGGAACCCTGGACCAACGAACTGAAGGATACGAAACCGGCGGGCGTTCATGCCTGGATCGACTTGCTTCAAAAAGGCACTGTGGAGCAAACCCTCGCCGCCTATGACACGGAGCCGGATCTGCCCCACCTCGTGGCGGTGCTGATGACACTGCCTCCCACCCATGCCCGCGCCGAGGCGCTGCTCAAAGCCGCGCAGACCGCCAGTCGCCCCGATAGCCCCGCCTACGCCACCCTGGTCAGCCATCGTCTGCGCCTTCTCGTGGCCCAGAAGCGCATGAAAGCCGCAGAAGCCTTGGCGGACGAAGCCCTGGCGCACCCTCTGGCCTCGCGTTGGCCTTCGGCCTTCAATCTATGGTCCAGTGTGAAACTGGCTCAGGCGGCGAATCTGGATGGCTTCGCCGCGCACCTGGGACGGCGCTTGGCCTCGGTGGACGAGGGCTATGGCCTGCTGGGCGATAGCGAGGCGCTGGCGCTTCCCGACAAGAGGGACTCTCGCACCTTGAAAGCCTTGGACCCCAATGCCGTGCTTCTGCTCAATCAGGGTCTGCCCACGCGCCTTTGGGAGGAACTCATCGCCGCGCCCTCCTTCCCTCAGGAATTGAGGCCTGAACTGTTGGAGGCCCTCTGGACCCGCGCCGCCATTCTCGATCAACCCCAATTCATGGAGCGCCACCGCGCGGCCCTGGCTGAAGCCCGGCCTGCTCTGGTCAAAGGGCTCGACGCCTGGGCCAAGGAAACGAATCCCGCACGGAAAAAGGCCCTGGCCTTCCACCTCATCTGGGATCAGCGCCTGTGGCCCCAGGTGCTGATGTACCGGGAGGAGGCCTTCCAGTACGGCACGCTCTACGCCCGCTGGGGTAGCCCTGAACCTCCCGCCACTCCAGCGGAAAAGCCCACGCCCACGGACTGGGAAGGCAATCCCATTCGCGGCCTCTTCGCCTATGCCCTCCCACCCGCGCCGATCTTTCTCGACGACGCCACCCTCAAGGAAGGCCGCCAGGAGGCGTCTCGCATGGCCGCGCCCCTCACCTGGTTCTGCCAGCAAGCCTTGGCTTTTGCGGAAGCCAAGCCCGACGATCCGCTGGCCGCCGAAGGCCTTTCCAAAGCCGTACGCTCTTCCCGCAACGCGAACCGCGATCGCCGCAGCGCCGATCTGGTGGTGAAGGCCTTCCGCCTCCTGCATCGCCGCTATCCCAACACCCAGGCCGCCAAAGAGGCGAAGGTGTACCACTGATTTCCAATGGCCGTCAGCGCCACGGAGGACGCTGACGGCAAGATGGCGTCAGGCGCTCAGCGCATCGATGATGGCGTTCAAGGTCGGGCTGGGCCGCATGGCGGCACTGGTCTTGGCCTTGTCGGGATGGTAGTAGCCGCCCATGTCCACGGGCTTGCCTTGGGCGCCGATGAGCTCGGCGTTGATGGCGGTTTCCTTCTCGGCCAGGGCTTTCGCCACGGGCGTGAAGCGCGCCTTCAGCTCGGCGTCCTTGGTCTGGGCCGCCAGGGCCTGCGCCCAGTAGAGCGCCAGATAGTAGTGGCTGCCGCGATTATCGATCTGGCCCACCTTGCGCGCGGGGCTCTTGTTGGTGTCGAGGAACTTGGCGATGGCCTGGTCCAACGCTTCGGCCAGCACCGCGGCCTTGGGGTTCTTGAAGGTTTCGGCCAGATGCTCCAGGGAGGCGCCGAAGGCGGAGAATTCGCCTAAGGAGTCCCAGCGCAGGTACCCTTCCTGCTGGAACTGCTGCACGTGCTTGGGGGCCGAGCCGCCCGCGCCGGTCTCGAAGAGGCCGCCGCCGCCCAGCAGCGGCACGATGGACAGCATCTTGGCGCTGGTGCCCAGCTCGATGATGGGGAAGAGATCCGTGAGGTAGTCGCGCAGCACGTTGCCGGTGACGGAAATGGTGTCGAGGCCCTTGCGGATGCGCTCGCACGAGACCTTCATGGCTTCCACCGGCGCCAGGATGCGGATATCCAAACCCTTCGTGTCGTGCTGCTTCAGGTAGGCGTTCACCTTGACGATGATCTGGGCATCGTGGGCGCGCTTTTCGTCGAGCCAGAAGATGGCCGGAGCGCCCGTGAGCCGCGCCCGGGTCACGGCCAGCTTCACCCAATCCTGGATGGGCGCGTCCTTGGTCTGGCACATGCGGAAGATATCGCCCGCTTCCACCTTCTGCTCCAGCCGCGTGACGCCCACTTCATCCACCACACGGATCACGCCGTGGCCAGGCGCAAAGAAGGTCTTGTCGTGGGAGCCGTATTCCTCGGCCTTCTGGGCCATGAGACCCACGTTGGGCACGCTGCCGATGGTGGCGGGATCGAAGGCGCCATGGGCTCGGCAATCGTCGAGAATGGCGGCGTACATGGTGGCGTAGGAACGGTCGGGAATCATGGCGAGGGTGTCGTGCAGCTTGCCATCGGCGCCCCACATCTTGCCGGAATCCCGCACCACCACAGGCATGGAGGCATCCACGATCACGTCGTTGGGCACGTGCAGGTTGGTGATGCCCTTGTCCGAATCCACCATGGCCAGGGCCGGACCGCGCTGGTACTGGGCCTGGATATCGGCTTCGATGGCCTGGCGCTGGGCTTCGGGCAGGGTCTGGATCTTGGCCAGCAGATCGCCCAGACCGTTGTTGAGGTTCACGCCCAGCGTCTTCAGCACGTCAGCGTGCTTGTCCAGCACCTCCTTGAAGTACACCGATACCGCATGGCCAAACATGACGGGGTCGGACACCTTCATCATGGTGGCCTTGAGATGCAGGGACAGCAGCAGACCTTCCTTGCGGGCCGCTTCCATCTGCTGGGCATAGAAAGCCTTCAGCGCGGCCACGTTCATGACCGCGGCATCGATGACCTCGCCCGCCTTCAGGGACGTTTTTTCCTTCAACACCTTCACCGCGCCATCCTGGCCCACGAACTCGATGCGCACCGTGGTGGCCGTGGGCACCGTGGTGGACACCTCGCTGCCGTAGAAGTCGCCGCCGTTCATGAACGCCACGCGGGCCTTGGAATCGGGGCTCCAGGCACCCATCTTGTGGGGGTGCTGCCGGGCGTAGTTCTTCACGGAAAGGGGCGCGCGGCGGTCGCTGTTGCCTTCGCGCAGCACAGGATTCACGGCGCTGCCCAACACCTTGGCGTAGCGCATCTGGATGGCCTTTTCCGCCTCGTTCTTGGGCTGTTCGGGATAGTCGGGCACCGCAAAGCCCTGACTCTGCAGCTCCGCGATGGCGGCCTTGAGCTGGGGAATGGAGGCACTGATGTTGGGCAGTTTGATGATGTTGGCTTCGGGCTTCAGGGCCAGTTCGCCCAACTGGGTGAGGCAATCGGGGATCTTCTGGGCTTCGGTAAGTTTCTCGGGGAAGTTCGCCAGGATGCGGCCCGCCAGCGAAATATCGGCGGTTTCCACCTCCACGCCCGTGCCCTTGGTGAAAGCCTGCACGATGGGCAGCAGGGAGCGGGTGGCGAGCGCCGGGGCTTCGTCGATTTCCGTCCAGAAAATGGTCTGCTTGGTCATGGAGGGCTCCAGAAAGAGGAGCTTTTAGGCTCCCACGGCCCGTGGAGCCGTTCAACCGTGGCTATGCTGAATCGGCGAGGACGTGATGAAGTTGCGCTCCATTTTGAAAGCCTGGGTCCCCATGGAAGCCGCCTGGCTGCTCATGGCGGTGGAAGGCCCGTTCATCGCAGCGGTCATCGCGCGCCTGGCCGAGCCCAAGCTGAACCTCGCGGCCTTCGGCGTGGCCTTTCCTTTCGCCATGCTTTTCGAAGCGCCCATCATCCTCATCATGAGCGCCTCCACGGCCCTGGTGCGGGATGGCGATTCCCTGAGCAAGCTGCGGCGCTTCACCTGGGCCCTCAACGGCGGCATCACCCTGGGCATGCTGCTCTTCGTGCTGCCGCCCGTCTTCCGGCTCGTGATGGTGGGCATGGATCTGCCCATGGAAATCTGGAAACTCATTCACGGCGCCTGCATTCTCTTTTTGCCCTGGCCCGCCGCCATCGGCTACCGCCGCTTCCATCAAGGCATTCTCATCCGCCACGGCCTCACGCGCCGGGTGGCATACGGCACCACGCTGCGCCTCGTGTCCATGGGCGGCACGGCTCTGTTGGGTGCGCTGTTTCTGCCCTGGCCCGGCGTATGGATCGGCGCCTTGGCCATGTCCACGGGCGTGACCTTCGAGGCCATCGCCAGCGGCCTTTGGGCCCGAAGCAGCATGGTGCGCCTGAAGGCCACGCCCCACGAAGGCGCGGGCCTCACCTACGGCGCCATCACGCGCTTTTATGCGCCTCTGGCCACCACGGCCATCCTGGCTTTCGGCGTCAACCCGCTGGTGTCGTTCTTTTTGGGCCACAGTTCTCGGCCGCTGGAATCCCTGGCCGTGATGCCCGTGGTGAACGCGTTTTTGTTCATCTTCAACACCGCGGGCTTCACCTTTCAGGAAGTGGCCATTCCCTTCATGGATCAAGGAAGAGAAGCCCGAAAAGCCCTGGGTCGCGTCGCCGGGTATCTGGCTCTGGGTGCATCGGGGTTGCTGATGCTGGTGGCCTTCACGCCCCTTTCCCGCCTATGGTTTCAGGGCGTGGCGGGCCTCACGCCTGCGCTGGCGGCCTTCGCCGTGCTGCCCCTGGCCCTGCTCACGCTCCAGCCCGCTCTCACAGTGTTGCTGAGCTTCCAGCGGGCGTATCTGGTCGTGAAGCGCATCACCCGACCCATCACCTGGGCCACGGCCCTGGAGGTGGGCGGCATCACCGTAGTGCTCTTCGTCCTCACGCGGCTCTTCCATCTCGATGGCGCTCCCGCCGCCGCCGCTGCGCTGGTGCTGGGTCGCACCGCCTCCGGGGCCTACCTGCTGCCCAAAACACGGGATCTGTTTCGGCGGGCATGAAAAGACCAAGGGCACGGAGAACCATGCTCCGTGCCCTTGAAGACAGCTGTGTCTGAAGCTACTTCTTGCCCTTGCGGACCTTCTTTTCCACGAAGAACGGCTCACGACCGGCCTTGAGGTTGTCGAGGGCGGACTGGGCGGCCTTGTTGCCGGGGTCCAGCACCAGCAGGCGGCTCACGAACTGGGCCTGGTTGCGGGGCGTGTCGATCTTGGTGAGGTTCGACTTGTCGTTCATGACCGCGTCCACCCAGTTCTTGTTGCCTTCGATCTTGAACTTCTTGTTCTTCTTGTTCTTTTCCAGCTGCTGGGCGTTGAAGGTCTTGATTTCCTCGGCCTGGGCCGCCACGGAGGTCTTGGACTTGGCCAGGGCCTCGTCCGCATCCTTCACCATGTCGGCGGCGTCCTTGCGGTTGTCGGCGACCATCTTCTGGAACATGGGGTAGCGCTTGAGGGCATCCTGATAGCCCGCCATGCGCGCTTCGATCTCGCCCAGCTCCTGCTCATCCTTCTGGGCCTGGGGGATGCGAACTTTCTGCAGATCCTCCATCTGCTTCTTGTCAAAGGTCACCTTCTTTTCGTTGAGGGCCTTGATCTCGCCCTGCAGCTTCTCGATGGACTCCTTGAGGGAAGCGGCCTTGGGGCCCTTTTCGGCGATGTAGGCTTTGCCTTCGGTCACGGCCTTGGTCCAGGGCGCTTCCAGGGTGGTCATGCTCTTGTCCACCTGCTCCGCGAAGTTCTTGGCGAAGGCCAGGCGCTGTTCGTGGATCTCCTGGCTCTTTTCCCATTGGCCAGTGGCGGCCACGGCGTTGGCGTTGAGACGCAGCAGCGCCAGATAGCCCCGAGCGTTGTCGAAGCTGGCGCCCATGGTCTGGCCGTCCTTCGCTTCGAAGGCAGGGGCAGAGGCAGGCAGCAAGGATTGCACCTTGGCCGCCGCTTCCTGGAACTTCAGCTGGTTGAGCATGGCGTTGACGCCCGACAGCTCCGTGTTGAAGGTCTGGGTGAGGGTCTGGGGGGCGGTCTGAGCAGCCAGGGTCAACGTGAGGGCTGCAGGAACGATCAAGGGAAGGCGCATGGAAGCTCCAAAGAAAAAGTCAGCCTCCTAGAGTACCAGGAAGCCCGAAACCAACGAAACAAAGAAGACATCTCCAAAGATCAGGCGACAGCTCCCACTGGAACGGTCACCTGATCCTTGACCTTTCTGGCTTCTACTGAATGGTTCCCACCACGGTCACGGACACGGGGAAGAGCCCCACGGGGTAGAGGGTGGGATTGATGAGAACGCCCGTGGCGTTCACTTCGCCAACGGCGATCTGGCTGCCCCCGAAATTGGTCATGAAGCCCCATTTCCCACTGCGTGCGACCGTCAGGCAATCCGAACCCGTGCCGCCGAACAGATCGTACGTAGAGGCAACAAGAGCCGTAAGCTCGCCGGTCGCAAGATTGAGGGCATAGGCCGCATAGTCGTTATTCGAAGTGGCCAACGTGAGGTAGATGACCGGCTTGGTGGGGTTGGAGCTGACGCCGTGGTAGGCATCCGCCTGCAACAGGCCCATGTCCTGCGAAGGCAAGGCCGTCAGGGAGCCCCCGGTCACATCGATCTGGTACCCGTGGACGAAGCACGCTTGAGCCGCTCCTCCGTGCAGGGCACCTTCGCTCTTGGTGTAGAGGTATTCCCCTGAATGGCTGATGGCCAGCGACAAAGGTCCGGTGCCGACGGGCATATCCTGGAACCCGCTCAGGGTGAGAGCACCGGTGACCGGGTTGAGAGCGAAGACTTCGAGGCGATCCGAATCCCGCCCCACGGTGTAGAGGAGATGGCCGGCCGGATGAACCACCACATCGCCCGTTCCGCTGGCGGTGGTCACGCTGGGCGCCGCCAGCGGCGTAAGAACCCCACTGACGTCCAAAGCAAAGGCGGAAATGGAACCGTTGCAGCGCACATAGACGAATTGACCGCTGGGATCCACCGCGCTGGCCCAGGGATCGGTCCCCGTGGCGTAATCCGCCAAGTGGGTCAGCACTCCGGTGGTGGCATTGATCTGGAACACGCTCAGCTTGTTCTCCGGCGTGACCCCATCGCCATTCACTGCGAACAGGAAGCGGCCCTGGGGATCAGAGATCACATGAAGCATGGGAACCGTATCCACGAAGGGCGATCCCGCGATTTCCACCAATGCCCCGGTGGCTTCATTCAAGGTGAAGGCGGAAATGCCGTTGCTTCCCGAATTGGCCACATACACGAATTTGCCCGTGTAGGTCTTGACGGTAACAGGCACCGTCGCTGTAACCGTGGCTCCCACGCTGTTGGTGGCCGTGAGCGTATAGACCGTATCGGCGGTGGGGAACACAGCCACCTGGCTGCCGCTGGTCACGGGAACATTGCCAGGAGTGATGACCCCGGTGCCCGTGAAGGTGAAGGTCAACAGGGTGCCCTGGCCCAAGGTGACAAGATTGGGCTGCGCCTCGAAGGAGGAAATCACAGGTGCCGGAACCACAGTGACGGTAACGAAGTCGGAGAAACTGCTGCCCGCTGCGTTGGTGACCGTCAGCGTGTACGTCGTGCTGGCGCTGGGATGCACGGTGGTGCTGCCTCCACTGACCACCGCAAGGTTGCCGGGCATGAGAACGCCCGTTCCACCGCTGAAGGTGTACGACAGCACCGAAGCCCCCCCTGGAGCCACATCGGTCGGAGTTGCCGCCAACACCGTGACGACGGGCATTGCCACGATGGTGCTGCTGGCGGTGCCATTGGCCAAGGTCGAGGCCTGATTGGTGACATCGCAACTGAACCCCACCGTCCCGGAGCTGCCCGCGGTAAAGGTCACCGTGCGAGCATTGGCCCCGGCCGTGATCGTTGCGTTCGTGAGTGTCCACGCATAGGTGCTGTTGGTCTGGGCAGGCACGGAGGCCGTATAGCTTTGACCCGCACTCACGTAGGTAGGAGCAGAAATGGTGGCATTGGGAGCCGCCACGATGGCGCTGGTGGCCGTTCCCGCCGTTGAAGCCGTGCCCGCCTGGTTGGTCACCACGCAGCTGAAGGACACGTTGCCCGAAGCTCCTGCCGTGAACGTGAGGCTATTGCTGGTGGCGCCTGCGGTAATCGTTCCGTTCGTCACCGTCCACGCATAGGTGCTGCTGGCCTGGGCAGGCACGGAAGCCGTATAACCCCCCTGGCTGGCCGTCACGAACGAAGGGGCCGTCACCACCGGCGTCGTCGGAGCCGCCACGATGGTGCTGCTGGCCGTTCCCGCCGTTGAAGCCGTGCCTGCCTGGTTGGTCACCACGCAGCTGAAGGACACGCTGCCCGAAGCTCCCGCCGTGAACGTGATGCTGTTGGTCGCTGCGCCTGCGGTAATCGTTCCACCCGTCACCGTCCACGCATAGGTGCTGTTGGCCTGAGTTGGCACGGAAGCCGTATAACCACCCTGGCTGGCCGTCACGAACGAAGGGGCCGTCACCACCGGCGTCGTCGGCGCCGCCACGATGGCGCTGGTGGCCGTTCCAGGCGTTGAAGCCGTGCCTGCCTGGTTGGTCACCACGCAGCTGAAGGACACGCTGCCCGAAGCTCCTGCCGTGAACGTGATGCTGTTGGTCGCTGTGCCTGCGGTGATCGTTCCGCCCGTCACCGTCCACGCATAGGTGCTGTTGGCCTGGGCAGGCACGGAGGCCGTGTAGCTTGCCCCCGACGTAAGCATCGCTGGGACCGTGATGACCGGCAGCACAGGGGCCGCGACGATCTCGGCCGTGGTG
>JAJTBC010000023.1 GCA_021287085.1 Bacillota bacterium
TCGCGCCAGCTCCGGCAGGCGCGCCTTGTCGGCATCGTTCACCGTGAGGAACACCGTGCCCGACAACGGCAACGGAATGCCCGCCGCCAAGAGCGCCTTGGCATAGGCCTCTCCGAAGGTTTCGCCGATGCCCATCACTTCGCCCGTACTCTTCATCTCCGGCCCCAGCACCGGGTCCACGCCGGGGAACTTGGCGAAGGGAAACACCACGCCTTTCACGGACACGGCACGGGGCACACCATCGCTGATTCCTTGGTCCTTTAACGATTGCCCCAGGCCGATGCGGGCGGCCACGCCCGCCCAATCCACGCCCGTGGCCTTGCTCACGAAAGGCACCGTGCGACTGGCCCTGGGATTGGCTTCCAGGCAGTACACGACATTGTCCTTCACGGCGAACTGAAGGTTCATGAGGCCCCGCACACCTAGATGCAGCGCCAATTCGCGAGCATGGCGTTTCACCGTTTCCAGCACGGCTTCGGGCACACCCAGGGCGGACAGCACCGCGTAGCTATCGCCGCTATGGATGCCCGCCTCCTCGATGTGGGCCAGCAATCCTGCGATAACCACCTCTTCGCCATCGCACACCACGTCCACATCCAGCTCCTGAGCGCCATCCAGGAAGCGATCCAGCAGCACCGGCTGATCCTCGCTCACGGCCACCGCTTCGCGCATGTAGGTTTCCAGTCCCGCATCGTCGAAGACCACCGCCATGGCGCGGCCCCCCAGCACGAAGCTGGGCCGCACCATCACGGGATAGGTGAGCCGTTGCGCCACCTCCAAGGCCTGCTCGAAGCTCGTGGCCATGCCCCAGGCGGGCGCAGGAATGTTCAGACGCGACAACACCTGACCGAAGCGCTCCCGATCTTCCGCGTCGAGGATCGCTTGCAACGGCGTACCCAGCAGCGTCACACCCGCCTCGTGCAGCGGCTTCGCCAGCCGCAGCGGTGTCTGGCCGCCGAACTGCGCGAAGACGCCCAACAGTTGGCCTTCCGCGTTTTCGCGATCCACGATGGCCTTCACATGCTCGAAGGTGAGGGGTTCGAAGTAGAGGCGATCGCTGGTGTCGAAATCGGTGCTGACGGTTTCGGGATTGCAATTCACGAGGATCGCTTCCACGCCGCTGGCGCGGATGGCTTCCACCGCCTGCACGCAACAGCAATCGAACTCCACGCCCTGGCCGATGCGGTTGGGACCGCTGCCCAGCACGATGGCTTTGGGACGGTCCGTGGGGGGCGCTTCGCTGGCATTTACATCGGAGGCGGATTCCCAGGTTCCGTAAAGGTACGGCGTTTCCGCCTGAAACTCGCCCGCGCAGGTGTCCACGCGCTTGTACACGGGATGCAGGTTCAGCGCGGCACGCCGGGCGGCCACGGCCGCTTCGGTGGAAGCACAGAACGCGGCGATCTGATCGTCGGCGAAGCCCGCGCGCTTGGCCTTTTCCAGCAGCTCGTCGGGCAGGCGCTCCAAGGGGAAGCTGCGCAGTCGGCCTTCCAGCACCACCAGCTCCTCCAGCTCCCTCAGGAACCACGGCGTGATGCGCGTCAGGCGATGCAGCTCCTCGACGCTGTGCCCGGCCTTGAGGGCCTGATAGGACCAGAACAGCCGCTGAGGCCCTGGCGTGAGCAGATGCTCCCGCAGCCGCGCCAGATCCAGCTTGCCGTCCAGGGCACCGGAAAGCCCGCGATGACCTTCCTCCAGGGAACGCACGGCCTTTTGCAACGCTTCCTGGAAGCTGCGCCCCAGGCTCATGACCTCGCCCACACTCTTCATCTGCGTTCCCAGCACCGGCTCTGCTTGCGGAAACTTCTCGAAGGTGAAGCGGGGGATCTTCACCACCACGTAATCCAGCACCGGCTCGAAGGCGGCCTTGGTGCGCCGCGTGATGGCGTTGGGCAATTCCCACAGCCGATAACCCAGGGCCAGCTTCGTGGCCACCCAGGCGATGGGGAAGCCCGTAGCCTTGGAGGCCAGCGCCGAACTGCGGCTCACGCGGGGATTCATCTCGATGACGATGAGACGACCGGACGCGGGATCGAGCGCGAACTGGATGTTGGAGCCGCCCGTCTCCACCCCCACGGCGCGGATCACGGCCAGCGCCGCATCGCGCATGCGCTGGTACTCGGGATCGGTGAGCGTCAGCGCGGGAGCCACGGTGATGCTATCGCCAGTGTGAACGCCCATGGGATCGAGGTTTTCAATCGCGCAGATCACTTCCACGTTGCCATCGAGATCCCGCACCACCTCCAGCTCGAACTCCTTCCAGCCCAAGATGCTTTCTTCGATGAGCACCTGTCGCGTGGGACTCAGATCCAGGCCGCGCCCCACGATGGCCTCGAACTCTTCCACGTTGTAGGCGATGCCGCCGCCGCTGCCGCCCAGAGTGAAGCTGGGCCGAATGATGGCGGGGAAGCCCGTGGTCTTGAGGATCTCCCGTGCTTCCGCGAGATGGTGAGCAAAGCCCCCGCGGCACGTTTCCAGACCCAATTCATCCATGAGGCCCTTGAACACCTGACGATCTTCGCCGCGCCGAATGGCCTCGGGCTGGGCCCCGATGAGCGTCACGCCGGTGCGCTCCAACAAGCCGCTGTGATGGGCGTCCATGGCGAGGTTCAGCGCCGTCTGACCGCCCACCGTGGGCAGGATGGCGTCGGGGCGCTCGGCGTCGATGACCTTTTCGAGTACGGCCAGCGTCAACGGCTCCAGGTACGTGGCATCGGCGCGGGCGGCATCGGTCATGATCGAGGCGGGATTGGAATTGAGCAGGATGGTGCGGATGCCTTCTTCCCGCAGCGCCTTCAGCGCCTGGGTGCCCGAGTAGTCGAATTCACAGGCCTGGCCGATCTGGATGGGGCCCGAGCCCAGCACCAGCACCGAGTGGAGGTCCGAACGTTTAGGCATGGTGGACCTCCTGCATGAGCGCCACGAAACGACGGAACGCGGGATGGGCGTCGTGGGGGCCGGGCGAGGCTTCGGGATGATGCTGCAGGCTGAAGATGGGCAGGGCCTTGTGGCGCAGGCCTTCCACCGTGCCATCGCTGAGATGGCGATGGGTGACCTCGATCTCCGGCGGCAGGCTCGCCTCATCCACCGCGAATCCGTGATTCTGGGCGGTGATCTCGATGCGGCCGGTACTCAGATCCTGCACCGGCTGGTTGGCACCGCGATGACCGAACAGCAGTTTGAAGGTGCGCCCACCGAAGGCTTGGCCCAGCAGTTGATGACCGAGACAGATGCCGAAGATGGGCAGCTTGCCCAGGCAGGCTTCCACCTCCTTGCGCATGCCCGGCAGCGCCGAGGGATCGCCCGGCCCGTTGCTCAGAAAGAGGCCGTGAAAGCGCGAGTGCGTCAGTTCCGACACGGGCGCATCCCAGGGAAAGACCTCCAGATGCAGACCTGCGCCCACGAGCTGATTCAGAATGCTTTGCTTGATGCCGCCATCCAGCACCGCCACGCGCCATGGGGCGCCAGAGTTCAGCTCGTAGCGATCCCGGCAGCTCACCTCGGCGCAGAGCGCCTGCCCCGCCATGTCGGGCAGCGCAGCAGCTTTCACGCAACCTGCGTCGAGGCTGCCATCGGCTTCGGTCCAAAGCAGCGCGGGCTGGGAGCCTCGATCCCGCAAATGATGGGTCAAGGCGCGGGTATCCAGTTCCGTCATGACGGGAATGCGGTGCTTGCGCAACCAACTCGCCAGATCGCCTTCGCTGTACACGTGATCGGGCAGGCCGGTCATGCGGCGACAGAGCAGCGCCGTGGCCCAGGGCCGCGCCGCTTCGTTCAAGGCGCCATGGATGCCGTACACGCCCTGCTCGGGAAAGGTCATGCACACCATCTGCCCCGCAAAGCTAGGATCCGTGAGGATCTCCTGATAGCCCGTCATCGCCGTGGTGAACACGGCCTCGCCACTGCCGCCGAAGCCCAACGGCGCTCGCCCCTGAAAGCGGGTGCCATCCTTCAAGATCAGATGCGCGCGCATGGGGCCTCCTCGGGTCTTCATGAAAAACCCGCGACGGAAGGGCCATCGCGGGGAAGATTCAAAGCGAGCGATCCGTGAGGATCATGTGAGTCTAGCGATCCTGGAGGCGCAGAAGCAGTCTGTTATTGAGCTTTTTTTCGCGTCATACTGCTCCTTTGCTCCCCACGAAAACTCGGCACTTTGGAAATAAGAGGCTGAGCTTTCTGGAAAGCATCGAGGGCTGGCTCTTCGTGATAAAGCTTCTTCAGGGCATTTGCCCGAACTTGCCGTTATTGAAATCGCTCACGGCTTGGCGGATTTCCTCCTCGGTGTTCATGACGAAGGGGCCATAGCCCACGATGGGTTCCTCGATGGGCTGGCCCCCCATGAGTAACACCCTCGCATCACTGCTGGCTTCGAGCCTCAGCCCCTGGCCTTCTCGGCTGAGGGTCAGGAGCTGGCCCTGATGCAGGGGCTGATCGTCGTTCACCTGCACGGTGCCCGCCTGAACCAGCAGCAGCAGCGTCCAGCCATCGGGTTGAGGCAATTCCAAGGTTTCTCCTCCCTTCACCCGCACATCCCACACGTTCACGGGGGTGTAGGTGACCGCCGGGCCTTTATGGCCGAGATACTCCCCGGCGATCACGCGCACAACACTTTTCCCGACTGCAACGGCGGGAATCTGCTGGGAACTGATGGCCTGGTAGTGGG
>JAJTBC010000042.1 GCA_021287085.1 Bacillota bacterium
CATGGCAGGCAGCGAAGCACGCACCATCTGCATGGTCATGGCCGCCAGCACGAGGATCGCCGTGCCCGCAAAGAGCCCGGCGATCCATTTGAAAATCCGGTCAGCCGGATTTACATCTTTTCCAGCTTTCATTCGGTCCTACTTCCTCAAGAACTGACCGTTGGCCTTGATGGTCTTCAGGCGGGCCTTCACCTGGGCGGCCACATCCTTGGGCAGGGGCGCGTAGTCCAGGGCTGCGGCATACTTCTGACCGTCATGGATGGCCCACCAGATGTAGTCCACCAAGGCCTTGCCCTTCACCGCATCAACCTGGTTCTCATAGACCAGCAGGTAGCTGAAGGAAGCGATGGGATAGTCCTTGGCGCCGGGACCATCCGTAATGGACATGCAGAGATCCGCGGGGATGGTCTGACCCGAGGCCGCCGAGGTGGTGCCTTCGGGACTCGGCATGATGAACTTGCCGCTCTTGTTGCGGATAGAGGCCATGGGCAGATTGTTCTGCTTGGCGTAGGCCAGCTCCAGGTAGCCGATGGCGCCGGGCGTGGTCTTCACGAGACCGGTCACGCCTTCGTTGCCCTTGCCACCCAGACCGATGGGGAAGCGCACGCTCTTGCCCGCGCCCACCTTGCTCTTCCAGTCCATGCTCACCTTGGCCAGGTATTCCGTGAACACCGCCGTGGTGCCGCTGCCATCGGAGCGATAGGCCACGGTGATGGCCGTGCCGGGCAACGCGACGCCGGGGTTCAGGCCTGCGATGCGGCTGTCGTTCCACTTGGTGATCTGCCCCAGGAAGATGCCGGAAAGCACTTCGGGCGTGAACTTCAGCGAAGCATTGACGCCGGGCACGTTGTAGGAGACCACCACGGAGCCCAAGGTCACGGGAAGATGAAGGATCGGCCCCTTGGCCTTGGCCCGTTCATCGTTGGTCATGGGCGCATCGGTGGCGCCGAAATCCACCGTGTTCATCAGGATCTGGCGGATGCCGCCGCCGCTGCCGATGGACTGGTAGTTGATGCGCACCGAGGGCTGAACCTTCTGATACTCCGCCGTCCACTTCGAGTAGAGGGGATAGGGGAACGTGGCCCCAGCGCCCTGAAGGGTAGTCTGTCCGTGAAGACTCGCCGCGCAGAGCGCGATTCCAAGCAAAGCCGACTTGA
Source organism: Bacillota bacterium (assembly GCA_021287085.1). GTDB lineage: Bacteria > Acidobacteriota > Holophagae > Holophagales > Holophagaceae > JAYREN01. The sequence continues at coordinate 1,158 of JAJTBC010000042.1, forward strand.
GCATGTCGTCGTTCCTCCTTGATAATCAAGGTAGAAAAGCCATGTGACGGCCGTGTGACAGCCCTGCGACGATTCAGGAAAAGACTCGAATCTCAGTCCTTATCGCTTCTCTTCCAGTTCCAGCCATTCCAGCTCGAGGGCTTCCAGTTCCCGCTGCGCAGCTTCCCGCGCCACCAGGGCTTGGTGGCCGGGGGCTTCCGCCGTAAGGAAGGCGGAAGGATCGGCGAGGCATTCATCCAGGGTTTGAAGTCGTTCGTGCAGGGTAGCCATGGCTGCTTCCACTTCCTGAAGACGGCGCTGTTCCTTTTGGCTGAGACCAGCCTTCCGGGCCTTGGGCGTTTCGCTGCGAAGGGCTGTTTTGGATGGCTCTGGGCGCGGCATGACGTCGGTTTTCCGTTCGCTGCGCAGCGAACGCACCGTGGCGGGATTGCCTTCGTACAGCTCCCAGCGTGGCGTGGCGCCCTGGTTCCAGGCCAAGGTATGGGTAGCCACCTGATCCAGGAAGAAACGGTCGTGGCTCACCAGCAGCAAGGTTCCCGGAAAATCCATCAAGGCTTCTTCCAGGTTCTGAAGAGTGGCGATATCGAGATCATTGGTGGGCTCGTCCAGCACCAGCAGATCCGCAGGATGCAGCATGGCCTTGGCCAGCAGCAGACGATTGCGCTCGCCGCCGGAAGCAGTGGAGGCCAGCCTTCCCTGCTGTTCCACAGGAAAGCCGAAGCGGGTGAGGTACACATGGGCGTGCAGTGTGGAATCCTGCACCTTCACCACAGCCGCACGATCCGCGAGGTTGTCCAGGATGCTCAGGCTCCCATCCAGTTCGCCGCGCCCCTGGGAAATGGCCGCCACGGAGAGTTTCGGATGCCGTGCCACTTCGCCTTTCGTGGGCGTGAGATCACCGAGAATCAACCTGAGCAACGTGGATTTGCCCGATCCGTTGGGCCCCAGCAGCGCCACCCTCATGCCGCGTTGAAGCACCAGATCCAGGCCACCCACCAGTTCGGGACCGCCACCGTAGGCGAAGTGCAGATCCTTCAAGTGCAGCAAGGCATCGCTGCGGTTATCGCCACTTTTGAAGGTGATGGACTGGCGCGTTTCCACCCTCGTACGCTCGGCCACGTCCTCCTTCAGATCCAGCACATCCTGGATCCGCAGTTTGGATTTCCGCGTGCGGGCCTTGGCCCCGCGCCGAAGCCACGCCATCTCCCGGCGCAGTCGGTTCTGCATATGGTCCGTGAGCCGCGCTTCGCGAAATTCCCGATCCGCCTTTTCCAGCAAATAGTCGCTGTAGCTGCCGTCGTAGCTGGCGATGCGACCGTCTTCCAGTTCCAGCATCCGCTCCACGACGCCATCCAGCAGATGCCGGTCGTGGGTGATGAGCAGCAACGCGCCGTCGAAAGCCTGGAGCCACGCTTCCAGCTTTTCCACCTGTTCGGGATCGAGGTGGTTGGTGGGCTCGTCCAGCACCAGCACATCGGGGTCCTTCAGCCAGGCCTGGGCCAGAGCCACGCGCTTGCGCCAGCCGCCGGAAAGGGATTCCACCGGAAGCTCCAGATCGGCCAGCCCCCAGGTGGTCTGGGCTTCCTTCAGCCTCGGTTCCAGATCCCAGCCCATGTGGGCCAGATGATGTTCGACACTCTCCAACTCCTGATGCAGACGCGTCTCCAGCGCGGCGTCGGTTCGTTCATGCAGCGCATGGAGCTGCTCGTGGATCTCGCCGTGACGCTGGATGAGGGCCGCATGGTCGGCCAGAGCGCTTTGAAGCGCCTCACGCACCGTGGCCTGGGGCGGAAAGTGTGGATCCTGCTCCAGCCTTGATACGCGCAAGCCCTGCGTGAGGATCACGTCGCCGGAATCGGGACTTTCTTCTCTGGCAAGCAGCTTGAAGAGGGTGGATTTGCCCGCGCCGTTCCGACCGATGAGCCCCACCTTTTCGCCCTGCATAAGCCCGAGGGAAAGGTTCTCCAGGATCGGCCTCGCCCCGTAGCGTTTGCTGACGTTGACCAGACTGAGGGCGATGGGCATGAAATCTCCGGCCAGGACAACTCAGGATGGGAGTTGTTCCCAATCCCTCAGAGCCTCGCAAAGCCGCTCCAGTTGCGAGCTTTCCGTGGTGTGAAAACGGCTCACCAGTTTGTAGCCCTGGGGCACTTTCTGGTAGCGATGCAGCCACAAAAAAGGGCCTTCCCAAGGGCTGTCAAAACTGCGGCGCGTCCTGACGAGAAAGGCCACAGTGGTCCACGGGCCTTCGCTCAGGATGCGGCGGCCCACTTCCTCCAACGCCCCGTCTTCGTCGTGATCCAGCACCAGATCATCGAGATCGGGAACGATCATGGCGCGGCCTTCGGATGGGCTATTCGACGGAGATGGGCACTTCGGTGGTGTAGTCGTACACCGTGATCTCAGGCGTTTCGAAGGCGATGCGGCTTTCTTCCACTTCCTTCACGGACACCTGCGCCCAGAAAGAGGCCAACTTGGGCGCATCCTGTGCCTGCCCCAGCTTGTTGACGGGCACCACCACTTCCACCTTGGGAAACGCGCCGCGCTGAAGCTGCTCGCAACGCTTGCCCGACACCATGACGAAGCGGTACTTGTTGCTGATTTCTTCTGGCACGTGAACGACGGTACGCTGCATGATGAATCCCTCGAAGCTGGCTAGTGTAGCACGGACCCGACTCGGACTCCAGCGCGAAGAACGGCGTGAACGCAGAAGCGGTTGGGAATGGCGCCAAATCGTGCCTGTACCGAAGTTGACCGCGTCTTCGGGCTTTCTTCATACTGCATCCATGACTCAATCCACAGATCGTGATCATTCCAGGAAGCTGGTGGAGGATCTTCCGCCTAAGGCGAACCAGGATCGAGCCTCCCAGGGGATCGTCGAGCTGGTGCTCGACGAAGGCATCACCGTGAAGGCCGTGGGCGTGGTGTTCGGGCTGGAGCACGTGATCCAAGGCGAAGGCTACCGTGCCACGCTCTTCCTGGATCACTACAATCGGCGCATCAAGATCATGGATTACCAGGCCGACGATCTGGAGGCCCTCATCCTGAAAGTGCGCTTCCTTGCCGAAGCCAACGGCTTCGACAAGAACTTTTGCATGGCCCACCCCGAGGATTGGGTGGGCTTCCTGCGCCACGGCTACGTGCTGGAAGCGGTATTGAAGTACTACCTGAACGGGCGCGACGCCTTCATCATGAGCAAGTTCCGCTCCCAGGAGCGCCTTACCTCCAAGCATCTGATGGAAGAAATCCTGATGGTGGAGAAGATGATGGCCACCAAGCCTTCCACCGCCCCGCGTCCGGCCCTGCCGGAAGGCTTCGAGGTGCGCATGGCGAGGCGCGAGGATATCCCGGAGCTGTTGGAACTCTACAAGGGCATCTTCGCCAGCTATCCGTCGCCGTTAACCCACGCCAGCTATCTGGAAACGGTGTTCCAGACCGATGCCGTGTACGCGGTTTGCACTCGGCATGGGGAAATCGTCTCCGCCGCCAGCGGCGAACTGCATCCCCGGCTCCAGGCCGTGGAATTGACCGATTGCGCCACCGTGGAAAGCGTACGCGGGCTGGGCCTCATGAGCCATATCCTGGCCCTGCTTGAGGACGAAATGCGCCGCCGCGATTACATCTGCGCCTACACCATGGCCCGCGCCCGCAGCTTCGGCATGAACGCCGTCTTCCATCGGCTCGGCTACATTTTCAACGGCCGCCTCGTGAACAATTGCGACATTTTTGGCGACATGGAAGACATGAACATCTGGGTGAAGGATCTGCGAACCCAGCCCTGAATTTCCAGCAAAGAACCTCAACCTTTGGTGCTCGCAGCCGGAGTCGAACCGGCACGCCGTTTCCGGCAGTGGATTTTAAGTCCACGGCGTCTGCCATTCCGCCATGCGAGCCAAGTTTCAGAGTATCGCACGTGTCCGGGCGGTGGGCCGCTAGAATCGGGTCATGCCCGATCTGGACTCCGCCACACATCCTCTCTTGCATGGCCTCAACGAACCTCAGCGTCAGGCGGTACGCCACCTGAACGGCCCCCTGCTGATCCTGGCGGGGGCGGGATCGGGCAAGACCACCGTCATCACGCGCCGCATCGCCTGGCTCATCGAAGAAGAAGGCGTGTCCCCTTCCTCGATTCTCGCCATGACCTTCACCAACAAGGCCGCCGACGAGATGCGCGAGCGGGTGCAGCGGCTCGTGAGCGTGCCCACGGAGCAGCTCTGGGTCAGCACCTTCCATAGCTTCTGCACCCGCATCCTGCGCCGGGAAGGCGACCGCACGCCCATGGGTCGCGATTTCGTAATCTTCGATCCCTCGGACCAGAAGGCGCTGCTCAAGCAGGTGTTGGCGGAACTGAAACTGCCCGAAAAACAATTCCATCCCAAACGCGTGCTGGAGCTCATCAGCGACTGGAAGAACCGCTGCCTGCTGCCTGACGAAGCCCGAGAAGAAGCCCTGGATGCCTGGACCCGCAAGGCCCTCGATGCCTATGCGCTGTACCAGACGGGGCTGGCTCATCATCGCGCTTGCGACTTCGACGATCTGCTGCTGCACACCGAGCGCCTCTTCCGCCAATCCGTCGTGCAGAGCGCCTACGCCGAGCGTTTCAAGTTCCTGCTGGTGGACGAGTACCAGGACACCAATCGCGCCCAGTACCTCCTCGTACAGCATCTCGCCCGGCATCACCACAACCTGTGCGTGGTGGGCGATGAAGATCAATCCATCTACGGCTGGCGCGGCGCCGACATCAGCAACATCCTCGATTTCAAGCGCGATTTCCCCGAGGCCGTGCAGATCAAGCTGGAGCAGAACTATCGCTCCACACAGAAGATTCTCGATGCAGCCAGCACGGTGATCGCCAACAACAGTCAGCGTTTGGGCAAGACCCTTTGGACCCAGCTCGGCGAGGGCGAAAAGGTGACCTTCAAGCTGGCCGATGAAGGCCGACTGGAGGCGGAATGGGTGGTGGGGCGGATTCGCGAAGAGCGATACCGCTTCCCCGACATCAAGCAGGCGGTGCTGTACCGCGCCAACTGGCAAAGCCGCCCGTTGGAAGAAGCCCTGCGAGCCGCGAACCTCCCCTACAAGCTGGTGGGCGGCGTGAAATTCTACGAGCGCCAGGAGGTCAAGGATCTACTGGCGTACTTGCGGCTCCTTTCGAACCCCTTCGATCAGGTGAGTTTCCGCCGGGCCATCAGCAGTCCCAGCCGAGGCGTGGGGCCTACCACCTTGGGGCGCATCGAAGGGGCGGTTCCCGAAGGCGGCACCCTGTTGGAAGGCGCCCATGTGCTGCTGACATCCAGCGCACTCAAGGGGCGCGCCCAGCGGGAGATGAGCAAGTTCCTCGACCTCTTCCGCCGTGGCCAAGGGGAACTCGCGAGCCTCGGGTTGGCAAGCATCGTGCGCTGGATGCTGGTGGAATCGGGCTACGTGCAGATGCTCGAAGAGGAAGGTACGCTGGAAGCCGAAGGCCGCCTGCGGAATCTGGAGGAATTCGTCAATGCCGCCGCCGAAGCGGAAAGCCTGGGCCTGCGCCTGCCGGAATTCCTGGATCGCATCACGTTGGCGGCGGATACGGATCAACTGGAGGAAGCCGCCCAGATCAGCCTCATGACCATCCACTGCGCAAAGGGCCTCGAGTTCCCGGTGGTGTTCGTGGTGGGCATGGAGGAGGACGTCTTCCCCAATCGCAACGCCCGCGACACCGATGATGGGCTGGAGGAAGAACGGCGCCTGTTCTACGTGGCCATCACCCGCGCCCAACGCAAGCTGCACCTTTCAGCGGCTCGACGAAGGCGCATGATGGGCAGCGAAATGCTCGGCATGCCCAGCCGCTTTTTGCGCGAGTTGCCTGCCGATGTGCTGGAAACGCCCATTCGCTGGGGTACCGAGCTGTATCTGAGCGGTGAAGGCAGCTACACCGCTCCGCGCCAAAGCCCCGGTGGGGGCGGCCATTCCGTGGCGGCGGAGCTGCAGCGCATCCGAGGCCTCTTCGACCGCGTGCGAAATCAAAGTGCGCCTGAAACGACGCCACCTCCCGCTCCCACAGTCGAACCCGAGGAGCGCGCCGTCAACGCCGATGCCTGGCCCAAAGGCACCCGCATCCGCAGCCCCCGCTTCGGTCGCGGCGTCATCCTCGGCGCCACTGGGCAGGGCGACAGCCTCACCTATACCATCCGTTTCGAAAGCGGCGAAAAGCGCATCCTGGCAAGGTTTGGAGCCTTGGAAAAGGATTGACGAACCACGGTCGTGGGTTTCGTTTAACCACGAAAAACACGAAAGACACGAAATAGGTTCTGTGTTTTCCTTCTTTCGTTCGCTTCGAATTTCGCATTCAGCTTTCTCATGCCCTTCGCAGCACTTCTCCCACGCAGCGGTCGATGCCCACCCACACATCGCTGAGGCGGGCGTCGTCGAACATGTAGGCGGGCGTGGTAACGAGCTTCAGTGCTTCGTCGATGACAATCTCCCTGGCGCTGGGCACGCTCTGGTAGCGGTGACCTAAGGCTTCCATGGCCTTCTGAATCTCCGCGCCATCCCCCAACGTCAGCGAGGCGCTCAACCCCTTCTGAGCCAAGCACAGAGCCACCAGGGCGGGTGCGATGCAGATGGCCCCCACGGGCTTCTTGGCCTCGAAAAAGGCCTGGACGAAGGCCATGACCTCGGGCCGCACTTGGGCGTCGGGGCCTTTGAACGCGAAGTTGCAGAGGTTCTTGGCCACGCCGTAGCCACCGGGCAACACCAGGGCGTCGAAGGCTCCCGGGTCAACCTTGGCCACGTCCTGGCACTGCCCTACGCGGGCGATGCGGCTGGCTTCTTCCCGAATGTTTCGAGAGCCTTCGGCGGGCTGGCCGAGAACGTGATTCACCACATGAAACTGCGGGGCATCGGGGGCCACACACTGGTAGGCCGCGCCCCGCTGGTCCAGGGCCAGCAGCGCCAACACCGCTTCCCGGATCTCCGCTCCGTCCAAATGACCGCAACCGGCCAGCAGCACCGCCACGCGAGGAGTGGACGCCATGGGAACCTCCGATGAGAAATCTCCCGTCATTGTCCCATGCCCTGCCTTTGGGGAGAATCGAGGCATGACCTCCTCTCGACTCCCAGCGGATCTGCGCGCCAACACCCTGGAAGAGGCAAGACGGTCGGTGGGCGAATACATCGATCTCACGGTCTCCAACCCCACTCGCTGCGGCCTTCCTTATGCGCAGGACACCATCCGCCAGGCGCTTTCGGAGCCCTCGGTGCTGACCTACGAGGCCGATGCCGCCGGGGCCTGGAGCGCCCGGAGCGCAGTGGCTCGCTGGCTGGGGCATGGAGTCACGGCGGAAACCATCGTGCTCACCGCCTCCACTTCCGAAGCCTACGGGTGGCTGTTCAAACTGCTGGGCGACCCCGGCGATGATGTGCTGACCCCCGCGCCCAGCTATCCGTTGTTCGAATGGCTGGCGCGACTGGAAGGCCTGCGCGCGCGGCCTGTTCCCAGCTACTTCGTCCACCGCTGGCATCTGGATCTGGAAGCCCTGGCATCGGCCATTCAGGAGCGAACCCGTGCGGTACTGGTGGTGAATCCCAACAATCCCACGGGCCATTTCCTCTCTCGCGCCGAATGGGACGCCCTGACCACCCTCTGCGCCCAGCGGGGTCTTGCGCTCATCGTGGATGAAGTGTTCGCGGACTATCCCCTGGAAGCGCCCCCCGATCATTTGCCCACGGTGTTGGCCTCTCCTGCTCCCCCCTGTCCTGTGTTCGTGCTGTCGGGCCTTTCCAAAGTGGCTGCCCTTCCCCAGGTCAAGCTGGGCTGGATCGTGGCCCATGGCTCGTCTGCGGAGGCTTTGCTGGAGCCTCTGCACTTCCTGGCGGATCAGTACCTTTCGGTGTCGGCCTCGGCCCAGGCTGCGGCTTCCGCCTTGCTGGAAGAAGCTCCGGCCATGCAGCGGGCCATTGGAGACCGGGTGAAGGCCAACCTTCAGGCCCTGGATGAAGCCCTGGTTTCCCATCCCCAGCTTTCCAGGCTGCCGGTCGAAGGCGGCTGGAGCGTCCTGCTGCGGCGCCCCGCCCTCGAATCCGACGAGCTTTGCGCTCTGCGCCTCCTGCAACAGGCCGGGGTCCTGGTTCAGCCCGGCCAGGCCTTCGATCTGCCACCGGGCCATCTCGTGCTCAGCCTTCTGCCCCCAGAGTGGCTTTTCCGGCTGGGCCTGGAGCGGATGCTTCACTGGGTTTCCGTTCCCCAAGCCTAGCTGATGCCCTCTTCCGCGGCGGCACGATAGACCAGCCTCCGGGTGGAAGCGGCCAGTCCTTCCTTCAATCGGCGCCCAAGGGTGCGTGCCACGAACCACCCGGTTAGACCTTGGATCTCGACTCCATGGCTCACCTGGACTCCCCGCTCCGAAGGTTCCAGGGCCAAGCAGAAGGTGATGCGGGAGCCTAGGCTACGGGCCTGGCAAACCAGGGTGCGTTCCAGTTGGCATTCCTCCACGGTGAAGGGCAGCCGCTCCCCGGAACGGAAGCGCATGAGCCCCTTGCGTCCTTTGGTCGGCATGCCATCGACCCGGCAGCTTTCAAGAGCCTGTTGCCAGTGGGGCCAAGTGGGTAGATCGACACAGACCCGCCAAAGGGTCGGCAGGTCCACCGTCGCCTCCAACCGATGCTCTGCTCGCCACATTCAGCCGCCCCCCTGGAACAATTCCATCCTGGCGTTCATCCCAATACATGTCATGTTCAAAATCACCTTTCAATCCCAAACCACCCATTCCGCCGAACTGGAGCAGGAAGGCACGCTCCTGAGTGCCGCCTCCAAGGCCGAATCCCCGCTCAACCACCGCTGCGGCGGACATGCCCGCTGCGGCACCTGCAAGGTCGAGGTGCTGGAAGGGGCTGAACACCTCTCCGAAAAAGGCACCGCCGAAGCCCGGGTGCTGGAGGTGCTCAAAGCCAAGCCCTCCGAGCGCCTCGCCTGCCAAGCCTGGGCCAAGGGCGACGTGGTGTGCCGTTATTGAGGTCAGGGTCGGGAAAGTGAACGCTGATCAGGGGATGTAGAAGCCCACCCCCTGCCATACCCGCACGCGGGTTTTGCCGTCGGCGGCGCGGGCGGGGTCGAACACGATGCGCTTGGCGGCCTCCACGCAGGCTTCGTTGGCCTTCTGGACCCCTTCGCCTTCGCCGGGCAGGCCCTGGAGCAACCGCGAGGACAGCACTTCACCGTTTTCGCTCACCAGCACGTTCACCACCACCACACCAGAATCCACGCGACGCACCTTGGGCACCACGCGATTGAGGTTCATAGGACGGGCGGGCGTGACCTCGTCGGTCACGGAAAGCAGCGCGCCCTCTTCGGCGCCGGCCTTGAGCTTGGCTTCCAGGTCCGTCACCCGCTTCTGCAGGGCCAGCTTGGCTTCCTCGGCGGCGGTGGCGTCGGTTCGGGCCTTCTGCAGATCCGTAAGCATGGATTCGCCGCTGCTCTGGTTTTCGCGGAAGGTGGCGCGAAGCTGCTCCAGTTCTTTGCGGTAGCCCTGGCTTTCCTGCCGGGCCGCATCGCGGCTGCGGGTGGCTTCGGCCAGGTCCTGCTGAAGGCTCTCGGTGGCGGCCAGCCGGGCCTTGAGATCGTCGCGCTCCTTGGTGAGCTGGCGCACCTGGGTCTGAAGCTGGGAAGCCGAAGGAGCGGCTTTGCGGGGCGGGGCCCCGTGGACCGAAAGGGCCACGGAAAGGGCCAGGACGGGTATCGAAGCTCGGATCACGTTCCCTCCTGAAAAAGCCAGGAGGAACGGGCTAGTTCGGTCGGGCCTGGGGCCGAGCGCTCTCCTGGGCTGGAGCCTGCCCTTTGAGAATCCCACGCTTGAGCAGCTTGGAAAAGATGGTGAGGCATTCTTCGTGGGTGAAGGGCGCGATGGAAATGATGTCCTTCACGGTCCACACGCCGTTGGCGCGGGTGGCCAGGAAGGCTTCATTGGGCCCCAGGGAGGCCTGCATCAGGTCGTCCAGGCTCACGGCCAGCTCGAGCACCAGGTTCTCGTCCACCTGGGTATCGCCGAGCATGTGGTCCACCACGTCCAGCATGCGGACGGCCTCTGGAAGATCGGGCTCCTCTTCCAGGAGCTTGCGCAATTCCACCTGGGCTTCCTTCAGCATCTCCTGTTCGACCATGCGGCGGGCCCGCTGCAGGTGGAGGCCGCTGTACTCCCCGATCCGGCCCCCTGGATGAACCACCCGGATCAGCCCTTTTTCATGCAGGTCGAACACCTGCTTATGGATCTTGAAATCCGTGGCGCGCATTTCGATGACGAGCTGGTCGAGGGTCTTGGTGCCGTTGAGCCGCGCCAGCACGTCGGCGTCCTGGGGCACCAGGGGCAATTGTTCCGCAATGGCCTCGGGAACCGCCTCCACCACGGCATCTCCGCTCCAGATCACCTTCTTGATGCGCTTCCATTCGTCCACCCGCCGAGCGCCTTCCAGCACGATGCCCGTGACATCCAGGCTCAGCAGCATGGCTTTCTGGGGCGGCGCGGCTCCGTCGAAGAACTCGAAGGTGCCGAACTCCCATAGAAAGGCGTCGTACAGGCTTTCGTCCACCTTGAGCTGCACGATGCGACGGATCTCCGCCTCCGTGACGAGCTGACGATTCACCAGGATTCGCCCCAGCAGCTGGTTCTCGTCCTCCTGGCTGGCCAGGGCCTCGCGGAGCTGCTCCTCGGTGATCCGATTGAAGGCCAGCAGGTACTGGCCCAGGTATTCCCTGGGATCCGTAGACCACACGCCCGAAATGCGGCCTCCGGCAAAGGAGACCCGCTTGCTGTGCAGAAACCCGTGCAGCTCCAGAATCCCGGTCTTTTTTCCCACGGCCAACCACTGGAGAACGTCCTCCAGCGCCATGGTCGTCAGATCGCCTTTCAACCCCATGCTTCAAGCCCTCAGACGCCCTCCGGAAGCGCACAGTTCCTTTTTCGGCTCGCTGACCGGAAAGGATGAATCCCGAAAGGGTTGCCGGAAAATGACCAGCCCGCAACCCAGGACGTGCCCACACTCTCCGAGTCTTTTTGCCTCGCCGCTGACGAAGCCCTGCCATAGTCCTGGAAGGGAGAGGTCTCATGGGTGAGCAGGCGAAATTGATCGGCATCGTCGGGGGATCGGGCAGCGGAAAGACGTCCATCGCCCACGAATTGGTGCGGCGGCTGCAGACCCAAGGGGTGCATGTGCTCATGCTGGACATGGACGCCTACTACGCGCCCCTGGAGGTGGTGCGCCATCGCTTTGGCGGGCGCGAGGTGAACTGGGATCACCCCCATGCCTTCGATCTGGAATTGATGGCCAATCATCTGGCCAGCCTTCGCAGGGGCCAGCCCATTCGCAAGCCCATCTACGATTTCACGGTGTCGGATCGCGTGGGCTGGGAGGAACCCCTTCAGCCCTCCAGGGTCGTGATCCTCGAAGGCCTGCTCATCTTCGCGCTGCCGGAGCTGCGTGAGCAGCTGGACGTGAAGATCTTCGTGGATACCGATGCCGATATCCGTATTCTGCGCCGCATCCAGCGCGATACCCGCGAGCGGGGCCGCACCGTGGACAGCGTCATCCAGCAGTACCTGGAATTCGTTCGCCCCATGCACCTCGAATTCGTAGAGCCGAGCAAGCGCTGGGCGGATCTCATCGTGCCCACCGGAGCCGAAAACGAGAAGGCGCTGGACATGATCACCCGCTACAGTCTCGGCCTGCTGGGACCGGAAGCCTGACCGTGCGTCTGCTGGCAACCCATTCCCCCGGCTTCGACCCCGCCCGACCCTGGCGGGACGAGACCGCCTCCTTGCGCGGCGAAACGCGCCTCTTCCGGCAGATGAGCCTGCGTCGACATTCGCCCCATACCGACCGTCGCCACGATTTCACTCGGCTGGAATGCCCGGATTGGGTCCATGTGCTGGCCTTCACGCCCCAGGGCGAGCTGTTGGCGGTGGAACAGTTCCGCCACGGCATCGACGCTTCCACCTTGGAAGGCATCGGCGGCGTCTGCGATGAAGGGGAAGCGCCCCTGGAAGCCGCCCGCCGCGAACTGCTGGAAGAGACCGGACACGCTTCCGACCAATGGCATTCCCTGGGTTGGTGCACGCCCAATCCTGCGGTGCAGGACAATCGCTGCCACTTCTTCGTGGCTCTGGAATGCAGGCCCGTGGCGGAACTGAAGCTAGATCCATCGGAAGAGCTTCAGGTCTGGGCGGTGCCCTGGGCCCAATGGCAGGAGCTCGTGGACAAGGGCGAAGTCCATCATGCGCTGGTCCTGGCGGCACTCTTGAGGCTTCAGGCCTGGAGCGGTTGGGATAAGCTCAAGGAAGCGATCATGGATCGGCATGCAGGAGATGACGATGGCAGGTGAATGTTCCTTCGATGTGGTGTCCAAAGTGGATATGGCCGAGGTGAAGAACGCCGTGGCCCAGGCCATGAAGGAGATCACCCAGCGCTACGATTTCAAGGGCTCGGTATCCGACATCGAATTGAAGGACGATGCAGTGCTGCACCTCAAGAGTGATGACGAGATCAAGCTCAAGGCGGTCATCGACGTGCTGCAGTCCAAGCTCTTCAAGCGCGGCGTGAGCATCAAGAACCTGGAATACGGCAAGGTCGAACCTGCCACCAAAGGCACGGTGCGCCAGGAGATCAAGCTGCTCCAAGGCATTCCCGGCGACAAGGCCAAGGCCCTGGTGAAGGTGCTGAAGGATTCCAAGATCAAGGTGCAGGCCGCCATTCAGGGCGACCAGTTGCGGGTGTCGGGCAAGAACAAGGATGATCTCCAGGAAGCCATCGCCCTGCTCAAGAAGAACGATCAAGGCGTGGAACTCCAATTCACCAACTATCGGAGCTAGCCCTTGTCGCGCCTGGATCTGCTGCGGTACTTCAACCCCATTTCCGACAAGCTGGCGGAGGTGGAGAAGGAACTGGACCGGCTGCTTGAAAATGATGTGGCCGTGGTCGAAAAGCTTTCCAGCCACGTGCGCGGCGGCAAGGGCAAGCGCCTTCGCCCGGCGCTGGTGCTGCTGGTGTCCCGCTTCGCCGGCTATGAAGGCACGGAGGACGTGCGCTTCGGCGCGGTCTTCGAGCTGATCCACACCGCCACCCTGGTCCACGACGACGTGATCGATCACGCGACCCTGCGCCGGGGCAAGCCCACCTTGAACCGCCTCTGGGGCAACACCCTCACCGTGCTCTTTGGCGACCTGCTCTATTTGGAGGCCATGTCCAGCGCCATCCAGGGTCGCAATTGGCGCTTGATGGAAATCCTCTGCGACGTGACCACCCGCATGATCGAGGGCGAACTCATCCAGAACGACGTGCTCTACAAGCTGGATACCTCCCGAAAGGACTACTTCGATATCCAGGAGCGCAAGACCGCCCTGCTCTTCGGCGGATGCACCGAAACGGGCGGCGTGTTGGCCCGGCGCAGCGAAGCGGATTGCCAGGCGCTGCGCACCTTCGGTCTGGAAATCGGCCGGGCTTTCCAGCTCACGGATGATCTGCTGGATTTCACCGCCACCAGCGAGCAGCTCGGCAAGCCCGCCTTTTCCGATCTCCGGGAAGGCAAGCTGACCCTGCCCATGCTTACGCTGATGGAACGGGCCCCGGACGAGGTGCGGCCCCTCATTCGCACCATCTGGGATCGCGGCGAGGAAGTGCCCATTCCCGAAACGGAAGAACACCGCCTGCGCGATCTCCTGGCGGCCCACGACGCCCTGGCCGAAACCCGCCATCTGGCCCACCGCGCCAGCCAGGCGGCCATGGATGCCATCGCCCAGGTGCCCGGCGATCCCAAGATCTTCAAGCTGCTTCGGGAGATCCCGGAATACCTGCTGAGTCGCAGCACCTAGAGGCCGGGAAGTTCCTCAGCCCAGCACCGATTCATAGAGGGCTTCGTACTGATCCACGATGGGACCTTCGGCGAAGGTGGTAAGCGCCCGTTCCCGTGCCGCGTGGCCGAAGGCCTTGCGCAGCGCTGGCTGGCGCAGCAGCGTGAGCGCGTCCTCGGCCATGGCGTCCACATCGCCCAAGGGTTCCAAGAATCCGTCCACACCGTGACGCACCACCTCCGGCAAGCCACCCACCCGGCTGGCGATGACCGGCACACGATGGGCCATGGCTTCCAGGGCAGCCAGGCCAAAGCTTTCGGTGGAACTAGGCAGCAGGAAGACATCGCTGCAGGCCAGCACACTGCCAATATCCAGCTGCTTGCCCGTGAAACGCACCGATTCTTCGAGCCCATGGGCCCGCGCGTAGGCTTCGGCTTCCTGCCGATCGGGCCCATCGCCCACCATCACCAGTCGGCAGGGGTGCTCGGCCCGCACGCGTTCGAAAACCTTCAGCACATCCAAGACCCGCTTGACCGGACGGAAATTAGAGATGTGCGTCATCACCCCTTCGCCTTTCGGGGCGATCCAGCCTCGGCAATCGCATGCGCTGGTCAAGGGTTCCGCAATGAAATTGGGCACCACTTCGATGGGGCGGTCCACCTTGAAGATCCGTTGGGTTTCGTCCTTCAGATACGCCGAAACGGCGGTCACCGCATCGCTCTCCCGAATGGCGAGGCGCACCATGGGCAGGTAGCTGGGATCGCTGCCCACCACCGTAATGTCGGTGCCGTGCAGGGTCGTCACCACCTTGAGCTTGCCGCCTACGGCCATGCGGGCCAACAGCGCGGCGCTGGCGTGGGGAATGGCGTAGTGGGCGTGCAGAATATCCAGATGATGGTGCTCGGCCACATCGGCCATCTTGGAAGCCAGCGCAATGCTGAAGGGCGCATCCTCGAACAGCGGGTACGGGCTGGCCTGCACCTCGTGGAACACTACCCGATGCTCGAAGCCCAGCAGCCGAGGCGGAAGCGAGGGACTAAGCAGATGCACATCGTGGCCCCGGGCGGCCAGAGCCTTGCCCACTTCGGTCGCCACCACGCCGGAGCCGCCGAAGGTGGAATAGCAGGAAATGCCGATGCGCATGGAGTCTCCGGGACAGAAGCGAGGTACACGTTTACCATGGATGCATGCCCATCCTCGCCCATATCGCCTACTACGTCATTCAGGGCCTCATCTTCCTGATTGTGATCTCCAGCCTCATGTCGTGGTTCAACCCCAATCCGCGCAATCCTCTGGTGCGCGCCGTTCACGCCGTGGTGGACCCGCTGCTGCATCCCATCCGCAGCCTCCTGCCCAGTGCCATGGGCGTGGATTTCAGCCCCATGGTAGCTGTGCTTCTGCTCTGGGTCCTGCGGCGTCTGATCGAGGGGGGCCTTACGCCAGGAGGAATGCCATGAAGTTTACCCCTCTGGACATTCAACGCCGGGAGTTCGAGAAGGCCTTTCGGGGCCTCAACGAGAACGAAGTGCGGGGCTTTCTCCATGAGGTGGCCGCGGAGTGGGAAGAAGTGATGCACGAGAACGCCAAGTTCCGGGAGGAAGTCCTGGATCTGCGGGAACGCATCCAGCAGTACCAGGATCAGGATCGGATCTTCCGCGAGACCCTGCTGCACGCCCAACGCACCCGCGAAGAGCTGCTCGAGGGCGCCCAGCGCGAAAAGACGCTGCTCATCCGGGAAGCGGAATTCAAGGCCGAGGAGATCGTGCGCGACGCCCATCAGCGGGTGGCCGAGCTGGAAGCGGCCCTGCGCACCATCAAGCTCGAACGGGTGCGCCTGCTTCAGGAAATCGACGCCCTCATGGCTCGCACCAAGCGCTTCCTCCAGGAAGAGGCCCCCGAGATGTTCCCTCCTGCGGAACCCACCCGCAGCCTCACCGAAGGCGAAGCCAAGGCCATCGATCAAGTCATCGACCAGGCCTTGCAGACCATGCCGAGGCAAAACCTGAAACTCTGATTGGCAGGGGGTTTACGGCGAAGCCCCTGGGCGGCGCTTCGTTGATCCCCCATTTCAGCCCTATTCCTTCATTCTCTCCAGCACCTCTTTCACCAGGGGTTTGAGAGGTACGGCCCTGCCCCCATAGGCCACAGCGTCGAGGTGATGGGCCAGGGCCTCCAAGGCGGCGGTGGCACGGGAATGCCGGTGAGCGAGGCGATGAAGCCAAGCGCGGGCCGTTTCGCCAGGGTTCGGAGGAAGATCCCGCTGGGTGCGACGCAACAACGGACGAAGCACTCGAATGGCATGGGGCCGAGCTTCCTCGGGAGCCGGGCGGAACAGCTTCCAGAGGCGAAAGGCCAGAAGAGGCAGGAATGCCACCAGGGCCAGCGCGAGCGCGAAACGGCGCCAGGAAGCCTCGATCTTCAGCTCCTGGAGCCGCTGGGCCTGTCCCTGGAGCCAGGCCAGGCCCTCCATCTGATCGTCGCCGGAGTAGCGCACCACCGCGCGATCCCAACGGTAGCGCAGGGCGTCGGCCCAGGCCTGGGCCGACGCCCAGAAACCTTCCTGAACAGGCCACGCAAAGGCGCCCGGCGGCGTGGGATCTGCGGTGATCCAACGCTGGTGGGCGTCGTCGTAATACTCCACCCAGCTATGGGCCTGGTCCTGGGTCACGAGCCAGTAGCCGCCCACCTCCAGCCACGGCCCCAGCCGATAGCCGTTCACAAGCCTCGCAGGCACGCCTCGATGCCTCAGCGCCAGCGCCAAAGTCGAGGCGAAAAATTCGCAGTGGCCCTTCCGAGTGCGCTCCAGGAAATCCTCCAGAGGATCCGCCGCGCCGCCGCTGGGGTTCTCCGTGCTGTAGGCGAAGGTCTGCAATTCCTTCTGAAGCCCATTCGCCAGAGCGTCTGCGGGCAAATCATCAGGGATCACGCGGCGGCTCCAGCGTGCCACAGATTCGGTGCCTTCGCCGGTATTGAGCAGCCGAAGGCGATCTCGCTTTTCGATCCGCCGCTGGAAAGGCGGAGAAGGCCACACCACAAGCCGCAAGGGCAGGGAACGCCGTGAAGGAAATTGCCAGCGCAATTCGCCGTGGAGGTTTTCCAATAGCGGCATGCCTTGGGGCGGCAAGGCCTTCACGTAGCCGTTGGGTATGGGAATGACGCCGAAGGGTTGGGGTGCCACGAAAAGCTCCAGAGCCAGCGCCTTGGCGCGGGTTTCAGGCTCCGCCAGGGCTTCGTTCCAATCCCGCTCACCGCCGGACAGGATGGATTCCGTGGCAGTAGTAACCGTCTCCCACCGCTGGCCTCGAATTTCCTCCAAGGTGAAGCCGCGCAGGTATTGCAGCGCGTTTTCGTAGATCGCGCGATGACGGGACGAAGGGGGCTGAATGCGCAACACCACGTCGGAATTGGAACCGATGGCGCCGGGCTGAAACAGCTCCACTCGGTCGCTGAGGCCCGCTGTCTGACCCCCTAAGCCACCCATTCCCAGGGGGAAGAAGCGCAGTCCCAGGCTATGGCGCGGCAGCACCAGAAAACAGAGGCCCGCCAGCATTACTGTCGCCAGGAACCAGCGGGGAAGCTGACGATAGGGAGGCGTCGGCACTACCCCACGCCGCTGAACGGCCGCTTCGTCCCAGTTCTGCTGAAGCAGCGTCACGAGGGCCCCCGCCAACCACGCCAGGGTCCAGAAGAGGAAGCCCATCTCGAAGGTGGCGATGGCCGTGACCAGGAACAGAAGGAAGCTCATGAGCACCAACTGTCGGCGCTGGGCCTGTTGCCGAGGCAGCATCAGGCGCGCGCCGCACAGCACGAACAACGTGTTGACGGTCAGCACCACCAACCCGATGCGCAGCGCGAACTGGATCACGATGGCCGCTACGGCCAGCAACTCGAAGCCGCGATGGTACCGGCCCAGCTCCCAGCGGCGGTATTCCACGGGCAGCGCCAACAGAAGCGGCACAGCCATCACCAGCAGTTCGCCTGCAGAAAAGGCGTCCGTGGCGGCCAGGGCGGTCCAGGACAGCCAAGGCAGCAGATGATCGAACCACCGTCGGGCGCTCACGGCACCCAACTGCCCAACACCGCCGCTCGCCTCGCGCCGGTGATAGCGGGATCGTGGCCCGGCACCCCCGCCGCACTGGCGGCACCCAGTAGCGCCCAACTCACGGCTTCCCTGGCTCCTTCAGGAAAACGCCGATCCACCGTCACCTGGAACCCCGGCAGGCGCTGAGTCAGTTCCTCCCGAAGCCTTGCATGGCGGGAGCCGCCCCCGGAAAGCAACAAGGGCGTTCCTTGCGGAAGCTCCATGCCCCAGGCCTTCCATTCCCGAGCGCAGGCCTCGGCAGTGAAAGCCGCCACCGTCGCCAGTCGATCCTCCACGGAAAGGGGTTCAAGGTGGGTTGCAGCCTGTTCCAGCCACGCGGCGCCGAATACTTCGCGTCCAGTGGATTTGGGGGGCGGCAGCAGGAAATGAGGATGCTCGAACCAAGGTTCAGGCAGCACGGCGCGACCCGCGGCGTGGCGGCCTTCGGGATCGAAAGGCAGCCCCAACCACCGTTGGGCGGCCAGGTCCAGCAGGCTCATGGCGGGGCCCAGATCCCAGGCCCGAAGCCGCGTTCCATCCCAGGCGGTGAGGTTGGCGATGCCCCCGAGATTGAGGGCGGCCCAGGGATGAGCGCGACCGTGGAGCCACAGCTCCGTGAGCGGCACCAGGGGCGCGCCCTGCCCTCCCAAGGCCATGTCTCGACGGCGGAGATCCCACACCACGGGGCATTGCAGCGCCTCGGCCAGCACATAGGGATCGGCCAACTGCAGCGTGGCGCCTTCCGCAGGCCAGTGCTGCACCGTTTGACCATGCAGGCTCGCGAAATGGGGACGATGAGGAAGGGTTTTCAGCAGCGCCAGCGCAGCCTGGGCGTGGGCTTCCCCCAGGTGCCGCTGAAGGATGCAGAGTTCCGAGGGCTTCAACTGGTCTGAAGCGGCTTTCAGCACGGCCTCTCGCAAGGTCGGTTCGTACGGAGCATGACGATGCCCCAGCAGCGATTGGAAAGGCTGGCCCGCGGCAAAGGCCTGAGGATTCACCTCGATAAGCGCGGCATCCACGCCATCGGCACTGGTGCCGGACATGAGACCCAGCACCTTCCACGGACCCGGCGGCAGCGTGACAGGAGCGACGAAACCCATGGGTCATCATCGCATGGGGCTGGCGCGATGCGGTACCCTGGGGCGTGGAGGTTTCATGCAGGCCTTGTTGCTACATTCCCACATGGTGCTGGCACGACGTCGGGACGATGGCGGCAGCGGCGGTCTCGGCTGTTTTCTGGCGCTGATGCTCATCGGCGTGGCGATCTATTTCGTCATGCGGGGCCGCAGCGACAAGCGCGAGATGCTGGGGGCCGCCAAGCGCCCCATGGGCAGCGGCTCCCTGGCCCCTGTGGTCTTCGCGAATCCCTTCGCCAAATGTCCCGCTTGCGGGGCCAACGGCGACACCATGAAGCATCAGTGGGACGGCCTTCGCAATGTGACCTGGAGCTGCGGCTACTGCGGCAACAAGCAGCTGCAGGAGCTCACCGACGCCGAATTGCCTCCCAGCGCACGAACCCGTCTGGGTCTGGATGCGCCCGCCAATCTGTCGGTGCCTCCCGGCGGTTATCCTCCGGCGGGCGGTGGTGGTGGCGGCATGGGCGGTCTGCTCACGGGCATGATGATCGGCAGCATGATGGGCGGAGGCCACGATCATCACCGCCAGGATCACGACTGGAGCAGCGGCGGCAGCGATTCCAGCGGCGACTGGGGCGGCAGCGGCAACAGCGATTGGGGCGACTCGGGGGGCGGCGACAGCGATTGGGGGGATTCCGGCGGCGGGGACGACAGCGGCTGGTAGAGCTTCGCTCCTTCAAAGCGCGGCAATCACCTCGCGGAGCGCTTCCCGCAGGCGTCCTGGATCATGTCGCGCCTGAGGGGCTTCGAGATCCAGCAGAGGAACAGCCTTCATGGGCACCCCGCAGACCTCCTCTCCGAGGGGCAACAGGGGAGCGCCGCCTTCGGCGCGGTAGCGCTCTGCCATGGCTTCGGGCAGAGGTTCGCTGTTGGCGATGACCGCTGCGAGCCCCACACCGCCGAAGGCCTGAATGCTGGCCACATGGGCTTCCAGATTCAATCCTGCGCTTTCATGGGGCTCGGTCATGAGATTGGCCACGTAGATCAGCGGAGTCTGGGCCCGTGCCAGGGCGCGCTGGAATTCGGGAATGAGCAGGTTGGGCAAGGTGGAGGAATAGAGACTGCCCGGCGCCAACAGCACCACGTCGGCCTGCATCACCGCCAGCAGGGCTTCGGCCAAAGCCTCGGCATCCCTGGGTTCGAGCCAGAGCCGCGCCAGGGGAGGATGGCACACGTTCACTTCCGTTTCTCCGCGATACTGGCGGCCTTCCATGTCCTCGGCGCAAAGCGCCACGGGTTCGAGGGTCGAAGGAAACAACCGACCTTCGATGGCGAGCACTTCCGAAAGCTGCCGGATGGCCCGCACCCACCCTCCCGCCAGATCCGCCAGGGCCATGAGCATCAGGTTGCCCAAGGCATGGCCGGCCAAGGGACCCTCCCCCTTGAACCGATAACTCAGGAGATCCGCCAGCAGCGAATCTTCCCTCGTCATGGCCGAAAGACAATTCCTCAGATCGCCGGGCGGAATGCCGCCCAATTCCTCTCGCAGGCGACCGGAACTCCCACCGTTGTCCGACACCGCCACGATGCCCGTCAGGCGCCAGGGATCGCGAGCGCGGCCTGCTTCCGGCTGCAGTGCCCTCAGCAGCGCGGCCAAGCCGGTGCCGCCTCCGATGGCCGCCACCCTCAGGGGCTGATCGGGATGGAGACCTCGGGCTCCGTTCATGGAAGGGCGCTAATCGCGCTCGAAGGCCGCGAAAGCAGACTGATGCCGCAGGCCATCGAAATCCCGCTCCAGACGGAAGAGCGCCTTCATGGCGGAATCAATGGAAACGGCCTTTTGCAGCGATTCGGCGGAATCTTCCGCCTGGTTCAGCTGGGCCAAGGCTGCGGCCTTGAGAAAATGCAGCCGCGCCTGGCCGCTGTCGGCCTTGATGGCCTTGTCCAGCACCTCCAGCGCCTCCTGGCTTTCCTTGCGGTTCAGATGGTAGGCGGCGAGCAGCGTCAGATCGACTTTGCCGCTCTCGGTCTTGGCCTTTTTCGCTTCGAGGGCGGCCAGGGTGGCTCGCGCGGTGTGGAGCACGCCGAAATTCTCGGCGTCTCGGGCCTCGCTCACTAACTTGCTCAGGGCCTTCTCCGCATCGGCATTCTTGCCCTTGTGGAACAGGGCCAAAGCTTCGCCCAACTTCACGCCCAGCGGGTTTTCAGGCGCGGCGACACGACTCGGTGTGGCGGAAGGCTTCGCTTTGGTAGCCATGGATCCCCTCAGATAGGTTGTCGGAATTATACCTTAAAGAGCGCCGACTCCCGCTTCAACATCCTTGTGGAGAGCCAGGTGAAGACTGCCGCGAGCCCCACGGTCATGACCAGGGCCAACAGGTATTCCGGGATATTGCCCTGATGCACGAAGAGTTTCCGGATGGCGAGGCTGACGTTGAGAATGGGCACGTACGGAAGCCACGCCATCTTTTCGATGCCGGGAGCCATGGAAAACACCGCCATCATCATCACCGCGAAAAAGCCCGGCATGATGGAGGACCCCGCCTCCACGGCATTCTTCGCCTGCACACCCATCAACACGATGAAATTGGCGAAGCAAAGGCCCAGAGGCACCATGAGGAAGAAGGTCAGCGCCAGGGTGGCGGGATTGGCCAGCGCCGACAGGCTGCCCATGCCAGGGCCGGCGGAAGGAGCGTTAACGGCGGCCTCTTTGGAAAAGGTCAACAGCATGGAAATGCCCAGACTGGCCAGGTTGATGAGGGCACTGAGGATGCCGATGCTGAACACGTAGAGCAGCTTGCCCAGCACGATCTGGTTGCGCGGTAGGCTCGTGGCCAGAAGGCTCAGCAGGGTGCCGCGTTCCTTCTCCCCGGCGGTGGCGTAGATGCCGTGCTGCATGGACCCGGCGAACATCATGATCATCAGCAGGTAGGGCAACATGCTGCCCATGATGCGCCCCATCACGCGGCTTTCGCCGCCCGCATCGACGGATTCGAGCTTGGTGGGCGACGCCAGATCGGCGGGAGCGCCCATGGTCTTCAATCGGGCCTGCACCCAGGTCTTGTCCTGCTTCTGAAGCTGTTCCTTCAAGCGCGTGAGAGCCAGTCGCGACGAATCGTTGCTGCGGTCGTACGTAGCTTTGACAGAAAAGGTTTGCTGAGCTTCTAACTTGGCGGCGGCGTCTTCATCCACCTCCACCTGCATCTCCAGCTTTTCGTCGTTGATGGCCTGCTTCACATCGCCTTCAGGGGCCGAGACGACCTCGAACAAAGTCGGTTCCGTCCTCAGCAGCGGCAGGAGGGTCTGGCTGGCATCCACCACTGCCACGCGGCTGGCCTTGCTCTTGCGTTTTTCCTCATCGTTGCGTCCCAGCTTGGACATCATGCCGAAGATGGCCGGGTAGAGCAGCACCGGCAGCAGGAACGTGAAGAACATGGTCTTGCGGTCCTTCATCAGTTCCATGAACTCTTTTTTGCAGATCAGCAGTGCGCCGCGCATCCTACACCTCCGCCGCGCTGCGGGCGGCCAGTTCGAAGAAGACTTCATCCAGCGTTTTCACGCCCCAGTCGTCGAGAATCTGCTTGGGAGAAGCATCGCCGTACAGCAGGCCGTCGAAGATGATGCCCACGCGATCGCAGATCTCTTCCACCATGGGCATCACATGGGTCGAAACAATCACGGTGCGACCTTCGGCGCGCATGACCCGCAGCAAATCCAGGACGGTCTTGGCGGTCAGCACGTCCAGGCCCGTCGTGGGCTCATCGAAGATCACCACCTTGGGATCGTGCAACAAGGCTCGCGCAATGGAAACCTTCTGCTTCTGACCGCTGGAGAAGCCTTCCATCTTCACATCGGCGAAATCATCGAGCTGCAGCTTCTCCATCAAGTACATCCCGCGTCGCTCCGCCACCTTGGCATCAAGGCCTTGAAACTCGCCGAAGATCCGCAGCAGTTCGCGAGGCGTGAATCGGCCGTACACGTTGAGGTCCGTGGAAAGGTAGCCCACCTTGGCCCGAGCCTTTTCCGGCTGTTCGACCGTATCGAGGCCGCAGACCTGGATGCGACCTTGATTGGGCTGCATGAGCCCGGCGATCATGCGTAGCGTCGTGGATTTGCCCGCCCCGTTGGGCCCTAGGAGCCCGTAGATTTCCCCCGGCTTCACCGTGAGCGAGAGGCCCTTCACCGCTTCCACCTGCTTTTTGGCGCGGGTGCGCTTGTCCTTGACCGTGAAGGTCTTGTACACATCCGTCAACTGGATCACTGATTTCCTCCCTACCCCAAGATTGAACTTCGTGAGTTTAGCGCGGCGCCCCCTGGCCTTAGGCCCATCTCGGCGAACGGATCCAGGGCACCGGCGAATGGCGACCGATGCTCGGTTCAGCGGGAGAGGCCCAGCCACACCAAGACCGCGCCGACCGCCACGCAATAGGCCGCGAAGCCCGCGAGCCGAGGCTTGCGCGTGAATCGATCCAGCAAGCCGATGGCCCCATAGCC
>JAJTBC010000058.1 GCA_021287085.1 Bacillota bacterium
CAACTGGATCTGCCGCATCTCAAAGACCCGGCCATGCCGCCCCTGCCTGTGCCGCAGCTGGAAATGAGCCCCACGGTGTTCGAGGCCATCAGCAAGGGCGATATCCTGCTGCATCACCCCTTCCAGAGCTTTGATGATTCCGTGGTGCGCTTCGTGCGCGAAGCGGCGGACGATCCCAAAGTTCTCGCCATCAAGATGACGCTGTACCGCGTGAGCCGGGAAAGCCCCATCGCGGCAGCCCTGGAGCGCGCGGCGGAGCGGGGCAAGCAGGTGGCCGCCATCGTGGAACTCCGGGCGCGTTTTGACGAAGAAGCCAACATTGCCTGGGCGCGAAGGCTCGAAAAAGCAGGCGTTCACGTGGTGTACGGCCTGCCATCCCACAAGACCCACGGCAAGGCCTGTCTCGTGATCCGGCAGGAGGCCACCGGCATTCGTCGCTACTGCCATCTGGCCACGGGCAACTACAACGAGCGCACCAGCCGCCTTTATTCGGATCTGGGCTATTTCACCGCCCGGCCCGAATTTGGCGAGGATCTGTCGAACCTCTTCAACCTGCTCACGGGCTACACCAGGCCGCCGCGCTTCCATCAGCTCATCCTGGCGCCCACGCACTTCCGCGAGGGCATCCTGCAGCGCATCGGGCGCGAGCAGGCGCACGCCCAGCAGGGCAAAGCCGCCCGCATGGTGCTGAAGATGAACGCCCTGGTGGACCCTGCCATGATCCAGGCCCTCTATGAAGCCAGCCAGCACGGCGTAAAGGTGGATCTCATCGTGCGCGGCACCTGCTGCCTGCGTCCAGGCGTGCCGGGCCTTTCCGAGAACATCCGCGTGGTGAGCATCATCGATCGTTTCCTGGAACACGCACGGGTCTACCATTTCGCCAACGACGGCGAGCCGGAAACGCTGCTTTCCAGCGGCGATCTCATGCCCCGCAACCTCGATAACCGCGTGGAAACGGCCTTTCCGCTAGTGGATCCCGCCGTGGCCGCCCAGGTGGTGGACATGCTGGAGCTTCAGCTTCGGGACACGGTGAAAGGTCGCATGCTGGGGCCTTCGGGAGAAGTGCTGCGCCGGGGCCTCGATCCCGAGGGACCGCCCCTCCGCAGCCAGATTCTCACCTACGAGCGCGGCCTCGCCGCCAGCGGCGCCCGCAACCTCACGCTGCGCCTGCCGGAGCTGGAAGAGGACGATGTATAGTGCGTGACGCGAAGCGTCCCGTAACGAATCTTTTTCCCTCCATCCGAATCCTGCTGTGATAGTCCTGGACGTTCCGACGCCGGTCGGAAGGAGTGGCTGCATGACGAAGGTGGGTTTCATTTCATTGGGATGTCCCAAGAACCTCGTGGATAGCGAGGTGATGCTGGGGCATCTGAAGCTCAAGGGCTTCACCTTGACGCGGCAAATGGAAGAGGCGGAAGTGCTGGTGGTGAACACCTGCGGCTTCATCGACTCGGCCAAGAAGGAGTCCATCGATTCCATCCTCGAAGCCGCTTCCATGAAGGAGAAGGGCGCGTGCCGCAAGCTGGTGGTGGCGGGCTGCATGGTGGAACGCTACCGGGATGCGTTGTTGGCGGATATGCCGGAAATCGACGCCGTGCTAGGTACCCGCGACATCGAACACATCGCCGAGATCATCGGCGCCCATGATCGACTCTTCGAGCCGGAGCGCGATCCCGCCTATCTCTACAACGAAACCAGTCCACGCCTGCTCACCACGCCCAAGGCCACTGCGTATCTCAAGATCAGCGAGGGCTGCGATCACACTTGCGCCTTCTGCGCCATTCCGGCCATCCGCGGCCCCCAACGCAGTCGTAGCATCGACAGCATCGTGGCCGAAGCGCGCCGTCTCGTGGACCAGGGCGTGCTGGAAATCAGTCTCGTGGGACAGGACACCACGGATTTCGGGCGGGATCTGGGCCATCGCGACGGCCTCGAAAAGCTCGTGCGGGCCTTGGGTAAAGTGGAAGGGCTGCCCTGGTTTCGCATCCACTACAGCTATCCCAACCGCACCACCGACGGGCTTTTGCGAGCCATGGCCGAAACGCCGAATTGTGTGAAGTATCTGGATATGCCCTTGCAGCACGCCGATGCGCAGGTGCTGAAAACCATGGCCAGGGGCGGCGATGCGGCTTCCTTTCTCAAGCTCATCGAGCGCGCGCGGCGGCTGGTGCCAGGCCTAGCGCTGCGCTCCAACTTCATCGTGGGCTTTCCGGGTGAAACGCCCGAAGCTTTCCAGACACTTCAGGATTTCATCCAGGAAGCCCAATTCGATCATGTGGGCGTCTTCACCTACTCGCTGGAAGAAGGTACGCCTGCCTTCGAGCTGGGCGATCCGGTACCTTCGCGCACCAAAGAAAGTCGCAAGCGCAAGCTGCTGGAAGCCCAGCAGAAGATCAGCCGCGCCAAGAACCAGGCCAAGGTGGGCCAAGTGCTCGAGGTGCTCATCGAAGGCGTGCACGACGAGACGGATCTCGTGCTGAAGGGCCGCCATCAGGGCCAGGCGCCGGAGGTGGATGGCAACGTGCTGATCGTGGGCGGCGAGCCCCAGGTGGGGGCCATTCAGCCCGTGAAAATCACCCAGGGCCACGCCTACGATCTGGTGGGAGAGGTGGTGTCATGACCGCGCCCCGCTGGGCCTGGTGGATCGCCACGGGCTTCGGCAGTGGCCGATTGAAGCCCGCTCCAGGCACCTGGGGCAGCTTGGCCGCGCTGGTGGCGTGGTTGATGGTGGTGGCGCTGGGCCCGCTTCGCGTATTTTCCTGGGCCATGCTCCATCGCGATCATTCCGTGGCCATCGGAGTGGGCTACTGGTCCATGGAAGCTCTATTCCTGGCGTTGCCGCTACTGGCGACGTGGGTTGGCATCCGGGCCTCCAATCACGTGCTTCGGGAAACGGGCGCGAAGGATCCCAGCTACATCGTCATCGATGAATGGGCGGGCCTCTGGATCGCGCTGTGGCCCGTGCGCTGGGTCGTAACCCTCAACCTCTTTCGAATGCTGGGCCATCCCACCTGGGAAAGCACGGCGCTGCTGGCCGTCCCGTTCGCGCTCTTCCGCCTTTTCGACATCTGGAAACCCTGGCCCATTCGTCAGATCCAAAGCCTGCCCGAGGGCGAGGGCGTCATGGCCGATGATGTGGTGGCGGGCCTCTACGCGCTGGTGCTGACGCAGGCCCTGTTGCCGCTGCTGACGCCGTAGATCGAGTCTATTGGTAGTTGACGGTGAGGATGAAGGTGCCGGTGTACACGCCGGGCTCCTGGTCGGGCGGAATCACGATGCCTGCGCCGAGGCTGAAGGTCTGGCCGCCAGGAGGCAGCACGCCCTGAAGGGGAGTGCTGCAGGTGAAGCGCTCCACGCGGATGGGGCGGCCATTTCCCATCAACTGGATGGCCTGGGGAAGCTGGATGGAATAGCTGGTACCCGCTGGTCCCACGAGTTGGAAGGTGGCGGGGCGGGGCGATCCCTTGAACAGCCACGGACCGTTGGGTGTGGCCACCTGATGGCCTCCCTGCGGCAGCACCTCGAAGATGCCGGTCTCGCTGCCGGGCAAAAGACTGCCGAATTCCATCCCTTCGACGCAGGAGAGGAAAAGCGGCGCGCGCAGGGTGACGGCGATGGAGAAGGGCAGGCTCATGGGGGCGGAACCGGAGCCATCCGACATCTGAATCTGCAGTTTCACGAAGGGCGCGAGGTAGGTGCCTGGAGGGGCCCCTGCGGGCACATCCAGTCGACCGCCCAGGCGCAGTTCCGCCAGCCCCGTGGCGTCAAAAACCCCCTTGAGGCCGGGCAGCGAGGCGTGGAATTCCGCCAGGCGGAGCGAGGCCTGGGAAGGCCCCTCCAGCACGGGGCTCGAAGGAAAGAGACTGAGCGTGAAGGCCCTTCCTGGCGGCCCCGTCACGCGAAAGCGCGCCTCGGAATGGGCTGGCAAAAGGCCCGGCACCAGGCCGCCGCCATCGGGCACCAGGGCGCCATCGGCGGTGAGGGTAAGGCTTCCGCCCTGGGGACTGGCGAGGACGCCCCCGAAGTGCATGGGCTGAGCGAGCTGAAGGTCGGGCGGAGGGGTCTGAGCGTTCAAAGGAGCGATCAGCGCGGCGCAGAACAGGAGGCTGGAAAGGAAAGGTCGCATGGTATCTCCCCGGAAAGGGCGTGGATTCAGGGCTCGATGACGAGATCCTGTCCTTCAAAGAGACTCGTTTGGGTCGTGACGTTGATCTGCCGGGCGGGCGGTGCCTTGATCTTCAGGCGCTCCACTTCGGCGGGGCTGACCTGCAGGGTGTAGCGGCCAATCGGAAGATCGTGAAGCTCGAAGTAGCCGTCGAAGGCGCTTCGGAAGAGCTTGATGCGCTTGCCTTCGGTATTGAGCAGTTCCAGCTCCAGGCCGCCGTAATCGGCGAGGCCCTTGGGGCGCCGGATGCGCGTGCTGCCGCAGATCTCGCCCCGGATCGTCACGGCGA
>JAJTBC010000178.1 GCA_021287085.1 Bacillota bacterium
ATCGGCCACGGTCACCATGAGCAGGCCATGGGTCTGGCAGAACTGCGTGAGGTCGGGCACCCGCGCCATGGTGCCATCGTCCTTCATGATTTCGCAGATGACCCCGGAAGGGTGCAGGCCCGCCAAGCGCGCCAGATCCACCGAGGCCTCGGTCTGCCCTGTGCGCGTCAGCACGCCGCCGGGGCGGGCGCGAAGAGGGAACATGTGACCCGGCTTTACGAAATCCGAGGGCTTGGCCTGGGGGGCGATGAGGGCCTGGATGGTGCGGGCGCGGTCATGGGCGGAAATGCCGGTGGTGGTGCCTTCACGGGCTTCCACCGACACGCAGAATCCGGTGGTGAAGGGGCTGGTGTTGGTCTGCACCATGGGGGGCAGCTCCAGGCGATCCAGCAGCGCCTCTTCCAGCGAAACGCAGATGAGCCCCCGACCGTGGGTGGCCATGAACGCGATGGCCTCCGGCGTCACGAACTGAGCCGCCATGGTGAGATCGCCTTCGTTTTCGCGGTCTTCGTCATCCACCACCACCACCATTCGCCCTTGGCGAATGGCTTCGACGGCAGCTTCGATGGAGGCGAAAGGCGAGGGCACGTTCATCCTTCCAGGATCGCCGAGGGCCATGCCGGAGGGAAGGCCGGAGAGAAGATCCGGCGGGACCGGTACGCTTTGGAGGGCGGGGTCGTGATAATCTTCACCTTTCAACGTCAGCGATTTGTCGTGAAGAGGATTCCCAATGTCCCAGGGGCTCATTCAAGGTTCCATGCGGGAGGCACCGCTCCCTGACATCATCCAGCTTGTCAGTCAGGGCGGGAAAAGCGGATGTTTCCACGTGGTGGAAGAGGCCCGGCGGGCCAAGATCTACCTCAAGGACGGCAAGCTCGTCCACGCGCTTTCCCCCGATGCCCAGGGCATCGAGGTGATCTTCGATGTGGCGCTGTGGCTGGATGGAACGTACTACTTCGAGGAAGGCGTGGTGGAGGTGGAACCCACCATCACGAAATCCAATGCCGCCGTGCTGATGGAGATGCATCGCCGCATGGACGAATGGCGGGTGGTGAGCCAGAAGATCGGTTCACCCGATCTCTATCCCACCTCCACGCTGCTGCCGGGAGAAACGGCTCAAGGCGTCAACCCGCGCCAGACCAATCTGCTCAATCTCGCCACGGGTTGGTACAGCGTGGCCGAACTGGGCGCCGTGCTTCAGAAGCCCGTGCTGAACGTGGCCAAGGATCTTTACGATCTGGTCATGGCGGGCTACGTGGTGATGAAAGGCGTGCGCTCCGGCCGCAAGCCCGAAGGGCTGGAATCGGCGGCTCCGCCTCCACAGCCGCCCCCGCCGCCTGCGCCCGTGGCCGTGACACCGCCTGAACCCCAGGGCTTTCCCGTGGTCACCGAGCGGCTGGAACCGGTTCTGCAGACCGTGCCCGCGCCTCCGCCCGTGGAGGCGCCCGCCGCTGAAACACCTGCGCCTGTGCGTCCCATCGTGGGCGGGTCCGTCACCGATCCCGTGAAGATCGGCAAGCTCAATGCCTATTGCCAACGCATCGCCACCACCGCTCGCGGGGTGCTGCCTCCCCAGCATCACGCCATGGTGAACACGCTCCTGGCGGAAGCCATCCAGCGGGTCAACGCTGGCGAAGGGCCCGATGCCGTGAAAGGGATGGCCCTGGCCGTGTCCAAAGGAGCCGTGGAAGCGGGTTGCGACGGCGAGACCATGAAGAACCTCAACGCGCAGATCAAAGCCATTTTCGCCAAATAGCTGAGGACGGAGGCGCGATGAATGCTCGTCCCTTTCGGCTGATCGCTGCGGCGACCCTGCTCCTGGGGCTTTGGGGCTGCGTGGATCCCGTGTCCGGCGGCTCCACGGGCGGAACGGCGCTCTACGCGTTCGACAGCTCCACCGGCCAAGTGCTGGTCTGGAGCGATCTGGGTGCTGCCTACGACGCGGGAGCCCTTCCGGCAACCAGCCGCACCTTGACGGGGGCCTCGCTGGATCAGGTGAAGAACCTGGGCTGGGGCGGCATGGCCATGGACGCCACCAACAACCGGCTTTTCCTGGTGTCTGCGGCGGGCAAGGTGGTTCGCATCGAGCGCGTACGTTCCCAGAATGGCGCCCTGTCGAGCTTTTCGGACATCGCGCTCTTCACCCTGGGCAATAGCAACGATCGCCTGGGCAGCAGCAGCGTGTTCGGTCAAGCGGCCGTGGACACTTCCTCCGGCACTCTTTACGTGACGGAAACCACGGACACCGACGCACGAGTGTGGGTGGTGGCCAACCCGGCGAACATCCAGGACGGCACCACGGTGCCCCTGGCGGAAATGCGCTCCACCTTCGGAACTGACAGCAAGGGCGGTGGCGTGGCGGCGTCCCAAGGCTCGGTGTACGCCTATTTCGGCGGCGGCGACAACATCACCAACCTGAACACCGGCACCACCTATTCGGGAGCTCGCGTCCGGCGCGGCAGCGGCAATTCCTTTCCTGGCAATACGCAGGTGCTCGTCTATCAGAACGATCGCCTAGGCAATAGCGGCTCCCTGGCCTTCGATACGTCCAACACCCTTCTCTACGTGTTGCGCACCTCCAGCGGCGCGGCACTCAACCCGCCCGTGGTGATCTACAAGGCGGGCGCCTTCACCAGCGGGTTCGATCAGACCTGGGATGCGACCCTGGGCACGACCCAGTCCACCCTCCGCTACCTGGCGCACCCCGGCAACAAGGATTGGCTGGTGGCCGGGGAGATGGTAAGCGATAAGGGAACGGCCATCCTATGGGTATGGAAGAATCCCAGCCAGAGCGGCACGGTGAAGGCCCTGAGCGCAGGGTCGGGCGAGATCCGGGGCGTGGCCCTGGACGGCAGCAATTGAAGGGGAACCCGGAATGCCTTGGCTGCGCCTGCTGAAAGTGCTCCTCCTGGACGTGGCCCGGGATCTGCTCCGTCACCGGGGCCAGCACCTGCTCGCCCTGTTGACTCTGGCCTCGGGTCTGCTCCTGGCGGGCGGAGGCCTGCTGGCGGTGGAAAGCCTTCACCGCTGGGTTTCGCGCATGGAGGCCATGGCGCGCATCACGCTGTTCGCGGCGGAGGGTGCCAAGCTGGACGAGGCCGAAGCGGCCCTCAAGCGCGATCCCCGCTTTCTTTCGGTGAAGCGCATCTCGTCGGCGGAAGGTTCCAAGCGGTTCCTGGAAACTACTCGCGACGCGGGCCTGATGCTTGATAGCCTCGGCGGCGAACCCATTCCTGAAAGCCTGGAACTGGCGTTGCGGCCCGATCTGCTGAGTGCCCGCAAAGCCATCGAAGTGGGCGAAAGCCTGCGGAACCTGCCTGCGGTGGGTGATGTGGTGGTGGATCAGCAACGATTGGAGGCCATGCAGAAATCCGCCGCGCTGTTGCGTCGGGCCTTGGTGGTCTTCGGCGCGCTGCTGATGCTGGCCGCAGGCTTTTCCACCGGCAACGTGATCCGCATGAGCATCCTTTCACGGGAAGAAGAGATCGCCACCATGCGCCTCGTGGGTGCCACGGAATCCTTCATTCGAACGCCGCTGATCCTGGAGGGCGCCGCATTGGGCCTAGTGGCCAGTGTGCTGGCGGTGCTGGGGCTGCTGGCCCTGTGGCTTCCCCTCAGCCGTGGCGTGGGAGGCCTGTCGCCTTTGATGGTGCAGTTGGCCCGCACGGGCTTCTTCTCGTGGCCCAGCCTGTTGCTGCTCTCGGCTTTGGGCACGTTGACCGGAGCGATGGGCGCGGCGTGGGGCTTCTGGAGCACGCAGCGCGCCCAGGCCAAGCGTCAGGCCGTGCTTGAGGAAGCCGTCGGCTGATGGCGGCCCTGTCCACCACCTTGCTGGCCTTGCTGACGGGCTGGTTCATCGGCGCCAGGCTGGGCGGTCCGGCCTTGCCATGGAAGGTGCTGGGCATTCTAGGCCTGCCTGTGATCGCGCACTGCATCTGGTTGCTCCAGCGCGCTTTCCGGGCCTGGGCCGCAAGCTTCGTGCTAGGGGCCTTCTGGGGCCTTGGCATGGCGAACCTGGCCCTTTGGCCCCATTCGAAGATGCTGGGATGGGCTGCGGCGGTGGCTGGTTTTGCGGGGCTCATGCTGCTGGATCGCCTCTACCGAAAGCGCGGCGCCATGCGTTTGCACAGCGCACAGACGTTGCTGACCGGGCACTACCTCATGGGCATCCTGGCCGAGGTGTCGCTGCTGCTCTACGGCATCGGCGCCCTCAAGCTCTTTCTCTACCTGCGCCGCCACCGTCAAACGGAAGGCCCCTGTCCCTTGGACCAGGTTCTTGTGCGGGTGTTCCTCGGTTTCGTTCTGCCCCTCGTCATTCTCCCCTGGAGCCCCCTCGCTGCGGCCCTTTGCGCGGCCACGGGCGAGTGGGCAGATCGCCGGGAGTTCTATCGGGAGCGTTGATCTCCCACTACTTCTTCACCACCTTCAACGCTTCTCCCGCCGCTTCCAGCATGGCTTGGGGTCCCACGGGCTGGCCGGTGGCCTTGAGCATCCAGAGATCGGGGGTGAGACGGCCCAGGGTGGCCATGCGCTCGATTTCCTCGCCGAGATGGCCGGTCTTCTCGATCTGGCGCTCGATCTGGAAGGCGATCATGTGGCCGATGGGATAGTCGGGCAGGTAGAGGAAGCTGTGGATCATGTGGCTGTAGATGCCCAGCAGCACGCAGTCCTTCTGGCCCAGCACCGGGGCGTAGTAGCGGTTCCACACGTCCTTGGAAATCTGCAGCACGGCGGCCTTCAGCTGGGCAGCGGTGGCCTGGGGATGGTCATACATCCAATGCCACACGGCGGTATCCACCAGACCTACACCCGCGATCTCGTAGGTCATCCACACATCGTTGAGGACCTTTTCGGCCTGGGCCTGGGCGCTGGGAGCGGGCTGGCCCAGCAGGCGCAGATCCTGGGCCTGGAACACGAAGGCCATGGCTTCGGTGAAGGCGGTGTTGGGCACGCCGTTCAGCAGCCAGTGATCCATCTTTTCGAGGGAGAAGGTCTGTTCGACGTTGTGGCCCATTTCATGGACGGCGATGTTGAAGCCCTTGTAGTCCATGCCTTGGTCGCCGATGCGCGTGCGCAGCCGTGCGCGATCGCCGCGCCGGGCGGCGCCCATGGCGTGCCCGCTGCCTCGCGCGGGATCCACGTCGATGCGGCTGGCCAGCCACTCGGCGCGTTCGGGGCTGAATCCCAGGCCACGCAACAGGTTCGGCATGTCCTTCTTGTAGGCTTCGGCGCTGGGGAACTTGGCGCGGGTCAGGGCGTCCAGCTTAGCTTCATCGAGGTTTGCGCCGGGGCGGAAGCCGTTGTACCAGATATCGAAGGGCTCCAGCTTGCGTCCCAGGCGGCCCTCGATGATTTTGGCGATGGCCTTGAGGTGGGGGCTGGTGCAGACGTCCTCCAGCATTTTCACGACCTTGGCTTCCGGCAATTGGCGACCTTCCTGGAAGCTGCGCGCGATGTGGGTGGGCGCTGCGGGGCTGTAGGGATCGACCTTGCGCACGGCGCGATAGCAATCCAGCAACACCTGGTAGCGGGTATCGGGTTCTGGCGCGTTGGTGGCCTTGAGGCCAGCGGGGGCGGGCGTTTTAGCATCCAGCACGGCGGCGAGCTGCACGGTGTTGCGGATGGGATTCCAATCCACGTGGGGATTGTCGATGACCACAGCGGGGATGGTCTGGGTGACAATGCGCTCCATGACCTGCTGGATCATGCGCTGGCGTTGGAGATTGTCGGCGCCCTCGGCGTAGCGGCTCTTGATCTCGTCGCGGAGATTCCAGTGGGAAAGCAATCGCTTGCCGGGCTCGAAAAGCCGCTGACCGCGGTCGTTGAGGAGATGATGCATCCAGAGGTTGTAGGAGGCGATGTACCGTTCGGCTTGACCGGTGGCCTCCGCCACGGCCTGGTTCATCTCGGCGGGCACGCGCTTGGCGAAGAGATCCACCAGGCGCGCCTCGGCCCACTGGCGGCGGGTCCACGTGGGGCCTTCCTTCAGTCGCTCCTCCAGCGTGGACATGGGGAAGTTCAGCAAGGCCACGAAGGCGAGCTTGTTGGCGAAGGCGTCATCGATGACATGGGCGCTGGGGTCGTACCCGGACAGGATTTCGTCCACGGGAAGCAGCGGCCCCAGATCGAGATCCGCGTGCCATCGGAAATCGCGGCTGATCTCCTGCATGTGGCCGAAGAGGCTCTCCAGGGTGAATTCCAGCCGTGCGAAAAGCGCATCCACGTCCTTCTGGGTGCCCATGAACTGGGCGCGGATGAAGGCAGCACGGGCTTCGTCGCTGCCGTCTTCGGCGCGCCAGAAGAGGGAAACCTGTTTCAATCCCCGCTGGATGCGGCTTCGCTGGGCTTCCCCATACTTGGCCACCAGTTCGGCCTCCAGGGCCGAGGAGCGGGAGGGCGCCGTGGCAACGGAGGGTTGCGCAGTCAGGAGGGCAGGGGACAG
>JAJTBC010000090.1 GCA_021287085.1 Bacillota bacterium
AAGTACGGCGAAATCCTGGGCATCCATATCCTGGGCCCCAAGGCCACGGAGCTCATCAGCAGCAGCGTGGCGTTGCTGGGCGGCGAGTACACGGTGGAAGAGCTGATCCACACCATGTATCCCCATCCCACCCTGAACGAAGCCTTCCCCGAAGCCGCCCGCGCCGTGCTCGGCCGCGCGCTGAACATGTGACGCCATGACGCCCCTGGGACGCACCGGTTTCGTAAAAGAAGGGCCGCTCGCAGGCTGGTACATCTCGGCTGCGGAAATGGAACGGCCCAAGGGCTTTCTCGTTTCCCGGGCCCGCAACGCTGAAATGGATCAGACCCTGGTAATGGATGGCATCTTTCCCACCCGCGACGCCATGGAAGCCTTCTTCCAGGCCCAGGCGCCCGTGGTGGAGTGGCGCTGATCGCCAGCCCCTCGATCACAGTTCCAGTTGCTGCTCCACCTGCTGGCTGAGAGCCTCGTCCAGGGCGTAGGGCTTCACCAGCAGATGCACCTGGGGCACCCGGCGCACGGTGAGCACCAGTTCGGAGGTGATGCTCGAAGCCGCCAGCAGCACCGGCGGCATGTCCAGCACAGGGTGCAATCGCTCGAGCATGTCGAGGCTTTCCTCGGGGGCGGATTCCAGATCCACCAGGAGAAGTTGCACGGGCGAGGCTTGAAGACCGGTCACCACCTCGCTCCACTGGGTCGCCCGTTCCACGCGGCCATAGCCCTCTTCCAGGAAATGCCTCTCCAGCGACTCGCCCTCCTCTTCCGTCGCCAGGATCATCAGGGCACGAGACCGCTTCTTGAGACGCACCAGAGGCAGGTTCCGGAAAGGCGGAGCCGCTTCTTCGGATGGGCTGGGCTTTTCCTGCCACTCGGTCTTTTCCTGCGGAGCCGCTTTGGGCGAGTCAGGGGGCGCGGGATCCGCCGGTGGTGCTTCGATCTCCTTGGGCATCTCCTTGCGTCGGGTTTTCGGGGGCAAGGCCGTGGGGACGGCGCTGGCGCGGCTGCTGACGAAGGTCTTGAGGGCCGCCGCGAAGCCCGAGCCTTCGAAGGC
The DNA here is from genome assembly GCA_021287085.1 of Bacillota bacterium. GTDB lineage: Bacteria > Acidobacteriota > Holophagae > Holophagales > Holophagaceae > JAYREN01. The sequence goes on from JAJTBC010000090.1 coordinate 1,052, forward strand.
CAGGCCCAGGACCAGCCCGCCGGAACCGCTCTCCACGTAGGCCACGCGCCCCGCAAGCTCCATCACCGAGGGGCAGCGTGGCACATTGTTCAGCTTGAGCAGTTGGAAGACGTGACCTGGGCTGACCAGGGCGGTGCCAAGGCCCATCTTCTTCTGATCCTTGATGTTCATGGCTCGCTCGACCCGCACCCGGCAGCCCGCTTCCGACAGGTTCTCCAGCAACCCAGTGATGCCCACCCCCTCGAAAAGGCTGGTGAGCCCCGTGAGGGTGGCCCCTTCCCTGGGGTTCAGGCGGGCCCTGGGCGCGGTGCGGCGTTCGCGCAATGCCAATGTCTCGGGGATCTCCAAGGTCGCCGTGGCTCCCTGTACGTCCACCACTCTGGATGCACCACCGAACCTGAGGTTGTCATGGAAGCCCACCAGGTCGACCTTGGCGCCTTTGCCTTCGGAGAAACCCGCCAGCCCCTGCAAACGAAGAAGG
>JAJTBC010000093.1 GCA_021287085.1 Bacillota bacterium
AGGCCCCCATCCTTTTCTGCCTTTGGAAAAGGGTGCCGAGAATCTGCCGTTGCCCGACGTGTTCTTCAACGCCATCCACGGGGCGAGCGGTGAAGATGGCCAGTTGCAGGGTTATCTGGAAATGCTCGGTCGGCCATACACCGGCGCGGGTTTGCTGGCCATGGCGGCAGGCATGGACAAGTGGATCACCAAGCGCATCTGGGCTTCCGAAGGGCTGCCGGTGGGGCCTTTCATTGGGCTCACTGAAGAACAGTGGCGGCGCGATCCAGAAGTCATTCGCCTGGCGGTGCGCAGCCTGGGAATGCCCGTATTCGTGAAACCCGCCAACACCGGCAGCAGCATCGGCATCACCAAAGTGAGCACGGAAGAAGCCCTGACCGGGGCCATGGAAGAAGCCCTGGCCTTTGATCGCCGCGCACTGGTGGAAAAGGCATTGGATGCGCGGGAGATCGAGATCGCGGTGCTGGGCGGCGACGAACCCCTGGTGAGCGTACCCGGCGAAGTGAACGTGGCGGGCGAATTCTACGATTTCGACGACAAGTACCAGAACGGTCGAAGCACTACGGTGGTACCCGCTGAGCTTCCGGGCGACCTCGCGAAACGCCTGCGCGCCTATGCCCGTGCGGCTTTCCGCAGCCTGGACACCTACGGCATGGCGCGGGTGGATTTCTTTGTGGAACGCCAAAGCCAGCGCATCTACCTCAACGAAATCAACCTGATTCCAGGGTTCACGCAGATCTCCATGTATCCCAAGCTCATGGAGGCCTCCGGCGTGCCTTACGCCGAACTGCTCAACCGCCTCGTGGATCTCGCCTTGGCGCGCCATGCCCAGATGCGCGGCAAGGTGAGGGATTTCCAAAGCAGGACCCGCTGGTACGCATGAGTGAAAAAATTTCATCCTGATTATTGATGACGTTTTTTTATTGATGCTTTGACCAGGGACGCTCATAATCCGAACCCAGAGTTCTCCCTTCATGCGTCGGCTGTTTGCTCTCTGCCTGCTTTTCACGGGATGCCTTTCTTCCTGGGGCGGGGCGAGTCATGCTTCCGCTCTGGAACCTCACCTTCGAACCAAGGCGCGAGTGATCCGCAAGCTGCTGGACTGGATCACTTGGCCTGCTATCGAGCCGGGCCGCCCTCTGGTGATTGCGGTTCAGGATCGAGCCTTTTGCGAAGGAGCCCTTCGTCGGGAACTGGGGCAGGTGAAAGTGTCGGGTCGGCCCCTCAGGCTCTTCCATCTGCAAAGCCTCGAGGATTCCTTGCAGATCCAGTGCGATCTCCTGATCCTTTCGCCCCGGGCCGAGGAAAACCTTGCGGCGGTGGTGGCGCACCTGAAGCGCCGACCGATGGTGATGATCGGCGAGGGAAAGGGCCTGGCCGCGCAGGGGGTCACTGTGAACCTGGTGCCGGAATCGGGCGAGCGCATGCGTCTGCAGATCAACGCCACCTCCCTGAAGAACAGTGGGGCTCTGTTGTCACCCCAGGTGCTTCGCGGAGCCGAGCTTTTTTACTGAATCGGCCCATTCCTGACGAGAAACTAAGCCGCCCGAAGGTCTTTGGACCATTTTTTTTCAAGGTTTGCGGGGTCTAGGCCGAAAATACCTTGTTGGGAGATTCGCGCATGTTTTTCATCATCGGTCTGGTCGTGGTGTTCGGTGCGGTGTTGGGCGGCTACTTCATGGAAGGCGGCTCGCTTGGTGTGCTGCTGCACCCCCTTCCCGCGGAAGGCACCATCATCTTCGGCGCCGCCGTGGGTGCCTTCCTCATGTCCAATCCCATGGGGGTTATTAAATCCGTGGCCGCAAACGCCATGGTGCCCCTGAAGGGCCCCAAGTATTCCAAAGCGGTGTACATGGAAGCCCTGATGATGCAGTACGAGGTGTACGTGAACATCAAGAAGGGCGGGCTGCTGGCCTTGGAACAGGATGTGAACGACCCTCACAATTCGAACATTTTCAAAAAATAAAACGCCATCGTTCACGATCACCACGCCCTGGATTTCTTCTGCGATTCCATGAAGCTGCTCATCAATGGCAGCGCCAAGATCGACGAGATCGACCAGGCCATGGAAATGGATCTCGATGTGCATCACGCCGAAACCGCCCTGCCGGGTGCGGCCGTGAATGCCATGGCCGACGCCATGCCTGCCTTCGGCATCGTGGCCTGCGTCATGGGCGTGGTCATCACCATGGGCTTTCTGGATCAGCCCCCCAACGTCATCGGCGGCAAGGTGGGCGCGGCCCTGGTGGGCACCTTTTTGGGCATCTTGTTGTCGTACGGCGTGTTCGGCCCCTTGGCCAAGAACAT
>JAJTBC010000118.1 GCA_021287085.1 Bacillota bacterium
TATGGCGTCGCCACTTTCTATAGCCATTTCGCGCTGGAACCCAAAGGCAAGTATGTGATCCGCGTGTGCGATGGCACGGCCTGCCACGTGAAAGGCAGCCAGGACATCGTGGATCTGCTTCCGGAGCGCCCGAAGCTGCCCAAGGGAAAGAAGACCACTGCCGACATGCTCTTCACGCCGGAAACCGTGAGTTGCCTGGGCGCCTGCGGGCTGGCGCCCGCCGTGGTCATCAACGACGACGTGCACGGCATGATGACGCCCGAAACCACCAAGGCCCTCATCGATCAGATCTGCCAGGAGGAAGGCCAATGAGCGCCGTGCTGGAAATGAGCCTCGAAACCACTCGCGCCGAGTACCAGGCTGCGGAAAAACGATTCGCGCGCCGCATCGTCATCTGTGCGGGAACCGGCTGCATGGCCAATGGCGCCCTGAAGGTCTATCGCGCCCTGCACGAGCAATCCCAGGCCCAGGGGCTTTCGCTGGAAATCGAGCTGGACTACGAAGACGCTCAGCGCAAGGAAGGACTGCTCACCAAGAGTGGCTGCCAGGGCTTCTGTCAGATGGGGCCACTCCTCTCCATCGAACCCGACGGCATCCTCTATTGCGGCGTCAAAGCCGCCGACGTGCCCGAGATCATCGAGACCACGCTGAAGCACGACCAGCCCGTGGAGCGCCTGCTCTACCGCGTGCCCGCCACGGGGCAAGTGTGCAAGGGCCATCATGATATTCCCTTCTATGCCCGCCAGGAGCGCACGGTGCTGAAGGCCTGCGGCAGCCTCGATCCCGAGGAACTGCGCGAATACATCGCCACGGGCGGCTACTTCGCAGCTCGTAAAGCGTTCACGACCATGACCGACGAAGACGTGTGCCGCGAGATCCTCGATGCAGGCCTGCGCGGCCGCGGTGGTGGAGGCTTTCCCACGGGCCGCAAATGGGAACTGACGCGCATCCAGCCCAAGGGCAAGAAGTACGTGGTGTGCAACGGCGACGAAGGCGATCCCGGCGCGTTCATGGATCGCTCCGTCATGGAAGGCAATCCCCATGCGGTCCTCGAAGGCATGATGATCTGCGCCAAGGCCATCGGCGCCGACGAAGGCTACGTCTATGTTCGGGCCGAATATCCCCTGGCGGTGGCGCGGGTGCGCAAAGCAGTGAAAGATGCCGAAGCCGCAGGTATCCTGGGCGATCACATTTTCGGCAGCGATCAGAGTTTTCGTGTTCACGTCATGGAAGGCGCCGGAGCCTTCGTGTGCGGCGAAGAAACCGCCCTGCTGGCCTCCATCGAGGGCAAGCGCGGCATGCCTATGCCCAAGCCGCCCTTCCCCGCCCAGTCCGGCCTCAACGGCAAACCCACGGTCATCAACAACGTGGAAACCCTGGCGTCGGTGCCTCTCATCCTTTCCAAAGGCGCCGCATGGTACCGCAGCATGGGCACCGAAAAAAGCCCTGGCACCAAGACCTTCGCCCTCACGGGCCATGTAGCCAATACGGGCCTCATTGAGGTGCCCTTTGGCGCCACGCTGCGCAAGATCGTGTTCGACATCGGCGGCGGCGTGACCCGCAAGGGCGGCGCCATCGACAACCAGGCCTTCAAAGCCGTACAGATCGGCGGGCCTTCGGGCGGCTGCCTCACCGAAGAACATCTCGACCTGCCCATGGATTTCGATAGCCTCACCAGCATCGGCGCCATGGTGGGCTCGGGCGGTCTGGTGGTCATGAACCAGGAAACCTGCATGGTGCAGGTGGCCAAGTTCTTCATGCAGTTCACCCAGAACGAAAGCTGCGGCAAGTGCGTGCCCTGCCGCGAAGGCACCAAGCAGATGCTCGCGCTGCTCGACGACATCACCGAAGGCCGCGCCACCGAGGAAACCCTTCCGCTGCTCGAACAGTTGGCCCGCAACGTGAAGATCGGCTCTCTGTGCGGCCTGGGCAAGACCGCGCCCAATCCCGTACTCAGCACCCTCAAGCATTTCCGCGCCGAGTACGAAGCCCACGTGCATCGCAAGGTGTGCCCCAGCCGCGTGTGCAAGAGCCTCATGACGCCGGAAATCGACGCGGAGCTCTGCAAGGGCTGCACCCTGTGCGCCAAGAAATGCCCCGTGGGCGCGATCCACGGCGAGCGCAAGATCGCCCACACCATCGACGGGTTCGCCTGCGTGCGCTGTGGCGCCTGCGTCGAAGTGTGCAAGTTCAACGCCATCTCTGGAATCTGAGGCCCGCCATGACCCACGAAAACGCAATGACCATCGATGGATTCCGCGTCGTCATCGGCGAGGAACGCAATCTGCTCGAAGTGATCCGCAAAGCCCACATCGAGCTGCCCACCTTCTGCTACCACTCGGAGCTGTCGGTGTATGGCGCCTGCCGCTTGTGCATGGTGGAAGTGGAAGGCCGCGGTCTCGTCACCGCCTGCACCACCAAGCCCGAAGCTGGCATGAAGGTGAAGACCCAAAGCGCCGAGGTGCGCGAGCTGCGGAAGATGAACATCGAACTGCTGCTGGCCAGCGGCGACCACGATTGCCCCACCTGCGCCAAGAGCGGCAGCTGCAAGCTGCAAAGCCTGGCCGAGCGCCTGGGCGTAACCCGCGTGCGCTTCAACGCTCCGGTGGAAATGCGCCCCATGGACTTCACCAGCCCTAGCCTCCTGCGCGATCCCAACAAGTGCGTGCTGTGCGGCGATTGCGTGCGCTTCTGCGACGAAATCCAGGGCATCGGTGTTCTGGAATTCACCCATCGCGGCTCCCATTCCACCGTGTCTCCCGCCTTCGGCAAAGGCTTGGCCGAGGTGGATTGCGTGGCCTGCGGCCAGTGCGCGGCCGTGTGCCCCGTGGGTGCCATCCTCGTGAAATCCGAAGTGGAGCGCGCCTACGCCGCCATCCAGGATCCCACCAAGACCGTCATCGTGCAGGTGGCTCCGGCGGTGCGTTCTTCCATCGGCGAAGCCTTCCGTATTCCCAATGACACCTTCACCATGGGCCGCATCGTCACGGCGCTGCGCCGCTTGGGCTTCGACAAGGTGTTCGACACCTCCTTCAGCGCCGATCTCACCATCTGGGAGGAAGCTACGGAATTCGTGAACCGCAAGAAGCAGGGCGGCACCCTGCCCCTCTTCACCAGCTGCTGCCCTTCGTGGGTGAAGATGGCGGAGCACGATTTCCCGGATCTGCTCCCCAACATCTCCACCTGCCGCAGCCCGCAGCAAATGTTCGGCAGCGTGGCGAAGGAGATCCTGCCCGGTGAGATGGGGATCAAGCGCGAAGACCTGGTGGTAGTGAGCATCATGCCTTGCACCGCGAAAAAATTCGAAGCAGGTCGCCAGGAATTCGCCACCAATGGCAACCCCGATGTGGATATCGTGCTCACCACGCAGGAACTGGCGCGCATGATCCAGGACGCGGGTTTGCAATTCCCCGAATTGCCCGTGGGCAGTCTGGATCAGCCCTTTGGTGTGAAGACCGGCGCGGGCGTGATCTTCGCCAACTCTGGCGGCGTCACCGAGGCCGTGATCCGCTTCGCGGCGGGTGAGCTGGGCGAAAACCATCCCGTCATCGAAGAAGTGCGCTCCGAAAAGAACCGCCGCGACTTCGTACTCCCCACGCCCGAAGGCGGTATCAAGATGTCCGTGGTTCACGGGTTGGCCAAGGCGAAAGAACTGGTGCGCGAAATCCAGTCGGGCCAGAGTGATGTGGAGTTCGTGGAAGTGATGGCCTGCCCCGGCGGCTGCATCGGCGGCGCCGGCCAGCCCGTGACCCATTCCCAGCAGACCCGGCAGCGGCGCACCCAGGTGATCCGCGATGTGGACGTGACCCACGACGCCCACTGCCCCCAGGAGAATCACGTCATCAAGGAGCTCTACCGCGAGCGCCTCGGTGAGCCCAACGGACCCGAGGCCCATCGCCTGCTGCACACCCATTTCCACAGCCGCCGCCGCATCGAGGCCGAGGGCATCCAGCTCTCCGAATTCACCGGCGAAGCCAAGATCCCCGTGAGCGTCTGCATCGGCACCGCCTGTCATCTGCGCGGTTCCCAGGACCTGCTCAAGGCCGTTCTCAAACACGTGGAAGACGCTGAACTGACCGAACGCTTCGATATCCGCGCCACCTTCTGCATGGAATCCTGCGATTCCGGCCCCACGGTGCGGATCAACGGCCACGTCTTCCATCGCTCCACCCTTGATTCGGTGAAAGCGGCCCTCGCCCTGGCGGACGAAGGCGGCCTTCCCGCGCTGGAGGCTTGTGATGGCTGCACCTGCACCCACGCCTGAGCACGAAATCGTCGTCTGCATGGGCAGCGCCTGCTTTTCCCGAGGAAACGCAGGCGTGGTGCCCATCATCCAGAGCTTTCTCCAGGAACACCACCTGGAGGAAGCGGTAAAGATCACAGGCACCCTCTGCCAGAATCAATGCAGGCAAGGGCCCAATCTCTGTATCAACGGGGAATGCTTGTGCGGCGTGGAAGCCCAGGATCTTCCGATGCATCTGGAAGAACGGCTCGGAGGGTAGCCCATGAATTCCCAACAGCCCATCTTCACCGAAAAGGCGCGCTGCCAGGATTGCTACAAGTGCGTGCGCGGCTGCCCCGTCAAGGCCATCCGCGTGGTGGACGACAGCGCGGCCGTGATCGCGGAACGCTGCGTGTACTGTGGCAACTGCGTGAACGTGTGCCCCGTGGGCGCCAAGAAGGTGCGCGACGATCTGAGCCGCGCCAAGCTGCTGTTGCGCCGCAAGGATCGCGTCATCGCCAGTCTCGCACCTTCCTTCGTGTCGGATTTTCCCGGCGTGGATCCTGCGCATATGATCCATGCACTCAAGGAACTGGGCTTCTGGGGCGTATCCGAAACGGCGCTGGGCGCCCAGGAAGTTTCCGCCGCTTGCGCCGATCTGCTGGCCGAAGGTGAGGCGGGCGCCTACCTTTCCACCGCCTGCCCCACCGTGGTGGAACTGGTGAAGCGCTATCACCTCGATCAGGTGCCGTTGCTCACGCCACTGCTGTCGCCGCTCCTGGCCCACTGTCGGCTGTTGCAGAAGCACTACGGCGAAGACGTGGGCATTGTTTTCATCGGTCCTTGCATTTCCAAGAAACTCGAAGCGGATCATCGTCCCGATCTGCTGGACGTGGTCATCACCTTTGCAGATCTGCGTCGATGGTTCGAGGAGCGGGATCTCGATCCCCGGATTGAAATCCCGCAGCCCGACGACCATTTCGTGCCGGAAGCGGCCTGGGATGGCGGCCTCTATCCCGCTGATGGCGGGATGAACCAGGGCATCGCCCATCGCTGTTCCACCAAGGACGTGAAGTACATGGCCTTCTCCGGCATCCACTACCTGCAGGACGCCATGGAGGGACTTCAGGGGCGCGAGGTTCCCCAGAAACTCTTCCTCGAACTCCTGGCCTGCGAAGGCGGCTGCGTAAACGGGCCTCAGACCTGCGGTTCCCGTGGCACGGCGCTGAAGTGGCTCCAAGTCATGGATCACGCCCGCATCGAACCGCCTGCGGTAAAGGAGACGGGGGAACTGGCACGACTGGAACTGGAGCGCGAATTGACGCCGGCGCCCGTGGCCTCCTTCATCCATTCGCCCGAGGAGATTCGGCAAGCACTTCATCGCCTGGGCAAGTTCACGCCGGAGGATGAACTGAACTGCGGCGGCTGCGGCTACGACAACTGCCATGGACTAGCAGAAGCCCTGTTGGAAGATCGCGCCGAACCCAACATGTGCGTGTCGTACATGCGCAAATTGGCCATGAACAAAGCCAACGCGCTGATTCGCTCCATGCCTGCGGGCGTGGTGATCGTCAACCACGAGTTGATGGTGGTGGAATGCAATCGGCGCTTTGCGGAAACCCTCGGTGGCCAAACGCCCATGATCTATGACGCCAAGCCCGGCATGGAAGGCGCCGATATGGCCAAACTTGCGCCTGAGATGCGCCCCATTTTCGCGAAGGCGCTGGAATCCGACATTCCAGCGCTGAGGAAAGACGTGCGTGTGGATGACCGTCTGTTGCGGCTCACCGTGTTCAGCGTGGAACCGGGCCACATCGTGGGCGGTGTGCTGCAGGACATCACGGAACCTGCGGTACAGCGCGAGCAGATCATTCAGAAAGCACAGGAAGTCATTCGCAAAAACGTCACCACCGTGCAGCAGATCGCCTATCTGCTGGGTGAGAATGCCGCCGAAACCGAGATGATCCTCGATTCCCTCAGCAATTCATCCCGCTTGGTGCCTTCGCCCTTTGGAGGTCCTGCGCCCGATGACGAGGCTCGCCGTGGCCGCTGAAGCAGGCTTTTTCATCGAGGTGGATCACGCCCAGGAGTGCAAAGCGGGCCAAGCGGCCTGCGGCGATGTGTTCCTTTCTCACAAATTGGAGGGCGGCGAACGCATCGTGTCCGTGCTGGCGGATGGCTTGGGCAGTGGCATCAAAGCCTCGGTGTTGGCCAACCTCACCGCCACCATGGCGGCCAAGTACGCCGAAGAAGATGCCGACATTCTGCGGGCCGCCCGCACCATTCTCGAAACCCTGCCCGTGTGCAGCGAGCGCCGCATCGCCTATTCGACCTTCACCATTGTCGACATGGATCGGCGCGGTCAGACCCGCATCGTGGAGTACGACAATCCGCCCTTCCTGCTTTTTCGGGATGGACACCCGCTGAAAGTCGAACTCCATGAATCCCGCCTGCCCACGGCCATGGGCCGCGATGCGGTGATCCGCGAAGCCCGCTTCCAGGCCCAACCCGGTGACCGCATCGTGGTGTGTTCCGATGGCGTGACCCAGGCCGGCGTGGGCCAGCGTGCCACGCCGCTGGGTTGGGGTAGCGAGGCCGAATCCGCCTTCGTGCAAAAAATCCTCAAAGAACAGCCCACGCTTTCCGCGCGACAACTGGCGCGCACCCTCGTGAATCAGGCATTGATGCTGGACGGCCACCGCGCCAAGGACGACACCAGTTGCGGCGTGATCTACCTGCGCAAACCGCGGCAGGTGATGGTATTCACGGGTGCTCCCGTCAACCGCAGCGTGGATGCGGAATTGGCGCAGCTGGCGCTGCGTTTCCAGGGTCGCAAAGTGATCTGCGGCGGCACCACCTCGACCATTCTCAGTCGCGAATTGAACCGCTCCCTGAAAATGGATCTGCGGGAGCTGGATCCCGAAATCCCGCCCACAGCCAGCCTCGATGGATTCGATCTTGTCACTGAAGGCGCCATCACCTTGGCCGCTACCGCGCGATTGCTGGAAGAACACGACGATCCCGAACTCCTCAAGCCCAACGCCGCCACGCGCCTCGCGGGCGTGCTGCTCGACAGCGACATCATCCACATCGTCGCCGGCACCAAGATCAACGAGGCCATCCAG
>JAJTBC010000122.1 GCA_021287085.1 Bacillota bacterium
GGGCATCCCCGTTCGTCGCGCCAAGGCCTGCGCCAAGATGCTCTTGCCGCTGCCACTGCCGCCGATCAAGGCCACGCCTTGGCCGCGTTGCAGTGGAGGCCGCACCTTCCATCGCGCCATCTGCGCTTGCCAAAGCAATTCGCCAGGATCGGAAGCGGCCAGGATCTCCCCCACCATGGCGAGACTTTCGGCTCCCGCCTCGAAGCAGGCCGGAGCATCCTTCAGCGACAACCCGCCGATGGCGATGGGAGCAACGCCTTGGGCGCGAAGGGCCACGCTACCTCGATGAATGCCCTCCAGCCCGATGGGTTCGGCATGATCCGTTTTCGTGAGGGTGGCCCGGAAGGGCCCCATGCCCGCATGATCGCAAGCGCCGTCCACCTCCTGCCATTCCGCATCGCCGTGAGTGGAAGTTCCGATATGCAGGCCCTCCAATCCGGGCAATCGGCGCGCTTCGGAAGGCGGCAAATCCCCTTGCCCCAGATGCAGCCCCCAGGGCTGGAACCCCGACTGCACCGCCAGTAGCGCAAGATCAGCGCGGTCGTTGATGCAGATCCACGGCCAGCCGCCTTCGGCTTGGTGGAAAGCCTGTTCGAGCTGAAGCCGCTGTTCACGGGCATCCAGAGGCTTGCCACGGAACTGCACCAGCGGGAAACCCGCCTCTCCCAAACGGCGGATCTGCTCCGAAAGGCTGAGCGCATGGCGGGCATCGGTGATCGGATAAAGCGGAGGAAGATGCAGCATGGCTCCAGGGTACTGCCGCCCTTCCTGCCTGGGCCAGTTCTCTTTCCTTCGCGATTCCACGCGTGGCCGTGGCGTTCACCCTTCCCCGAACTGCAGGCGCACCAGCTTGGCGTAGTGGCCGTTCTCCGCCATAAGGGCTTCGTGGGGGCCGCGCTCCAGCAGACGCCCCTGATCCATGACCCAGATTTCATCGGCGTCGCGGATGGTGCTGAGGCGGTGGGCGATGGTGAAGGTGGTGAGGCGGTGACTGACCCGCTCGATGACCTGCTGGATGGTGTGCTCCGTTTCGCTGTCGATGTTGGCCGTGGCTTCGTCCAGCAGCAGGATGGCGGGCTCTTCGTAGAGCATTCGCGCAAAGGCCAGCAGCTGGCGCTCGCCTGCGGAAAGTTTCTGGCCCCGCTCGCCCACCTGCGTCGCCAGCCCTTCGGGCAACCGCGCCACCAGCCCTTCCAGCTGGCTTTGCTCCAGCACCCGCGCCATGCGGGCTTCGTCCCTGGGACGGCCCAACAGGATGTTGTCTTCCAGGCTGCCGGAAAAGACGAATACATCCTGAAGCACGAGGCCGAAGAGCGCGCGCAGCTCTTTTAGGCGCAGCTCTCGAATATCCACGCCGTCCAGCGTGATGCGGCCTTCGCCCACGTCATAGAAGCGCATCAGCAGGTTGATGAGGGTGCTTTTCCCCGCGCCCGTGTGGCCCACCACCGCCACCCGCCGCCCTTTGGCCAAAACGCCCGAAAGGTCGCGCACCACGCGGCGGCCTCCCGCATCGTAGGCGAAAGAGACATTCTCGAAGCGAATCTCCCGCTGGAAGCTCGCAGGTTTCGGAGCAGCGGTTTCGGGGATCTCGTCCTGGTTGTCCAGCAGGCGGAAGATGCGTTCGCTGGAAGCCATGGCGGTCTGCATCACGTTGTAGCGTTCCGCCAATTCGCGAATGGGCCGGAAGAAGCGGCCCGATTGCTGAATGAAGGCCAGCAGCAACCCCAGCGTGAGAGCGCCTTCCTGCAGCCTGAACCCGGCATAGAAGATGAGCGCCGCCAGGGTGGCGCTGGTGATGAGTTCCACCACCGGGAAGAACACGGCGTAGGCGAAGATGGTGCGGAGAAAAGCCGCCAGATAGGATTCGTTGAGGCCCGTGAACGATTCCCTGCTGCGGCGTTCCTGGGCGTTGAGCTGCACCAGGCTCATGCCCGTGAGCTGCTCCTGAAGGTAGGCCTGAATGGCGGCGTACCGACCCTGGGTTTCCCGAAAGGCGTCGCCTGCATGGCGGCGAAAGATTTCCGTGGCCACCAGCAGGAAGGGCAGGATCGCTACGGCCACGGTGGCTAGGCCCGCATGTTTGCGATACATCCACACCACGATGGCGATGAGCGAAAAGGCATCGCCCACGATGGCCACGAAGCCCGAGGAAAACATTTCGTTGAGGTTCTGCACATCGCTGGTGACCCGCGTCATGAGGCGCCCCACGGGATTGCGATGGAAGAAGTGGGTGCTGCGCCGCATGAGATGGGAGAAGAGCTGCATCCGCAGATCCAGCATGGCCATCTGGCCCACCCGCCCCAGCAGCACGTAGCGCACCAGTTGCACCATGAACCCCAGCGCCAGGAAACCAAAGAAGGCCGCGATCAAGGGGCCGGAACCCGCGAGACTGCCTTTGGCCAAATGGTGATCGATGAGCCGAAGCGTGAATTCGCTAGGCAGCACTTCCAGCGCCGCTCCCGCCGCCATGAGGCTCAGCAGGATCAGCAGCGAGATCCAATAGGGCCGAAGGTAGCCCACCAGCCGCCACCGCAGCACATGGCGCAGGGGCCGTTCCTCGGTTTGATCGCTCTGGAAGTAAGGGTTCTCGGCCTCGGCCATGGGTTCATCATAGCGGGAGAACAG
>JAJTBC010000184.1 GCA_021287085.1 Bacillota bacterium
CCACGGAGACACGGAGATCACGGAGGGAAAAACACGGAGGAGAGCACTGAGAAAAGCAGTCTCCGTTCTTATCCTGTTCATCCTGCCCATCCTGTTCATCCTGCCATCCTATTTTCAACTCACCACGGAGGCACGGAGGAGGACACTGAGGGAAAATTTGAAGCCGTTTGCGTCCTGTCCATCCTGCTTTTCAACCTTTCATCCGGGTTCATCCAGCCGCTTTTGCGCCTGCGGGCATCTGATATTCTGGCCCTTCGCCCGCCACCGTCCGGCGGGTCTTTTCTTCTCGAAGGCTGCGATGAAGCGATTCCTCTATGTTGCCCCCGCGCTGATCCTGTTCGCGCTCTCCCCGCGAGCGGTGGGCATTCTAGGCTCAGTGCTGATGATCGCCGGGCTCATCTTCGTGCATGAGCTGGGGCATTTCCTGGCGGCCAAGCGCATGGGCATGCCGGTGGAAGTGTTTTCCCTGGGCTTCGGCCCGCGCCTGCTGGGTTTCCGATGGAAGGAGACCGATGTGCGGCTGTCCGCCCTGCCCCTGGGCGGCTACGTGAAGCTGTCCGGCTACAACCCCGAAGAGCCCGATGCCGAAGATCCTCACGGCTTTCTCAAGCAGCCCTTCGGCAAGCGCATGATCTTCTACTCCGGCGGCGTGCTGGCCAACCTCGCCACGGCGCTGGTGCTGCTCTCCATCCTCGGAGTCGATCAAGCCCGCGCCATTCCCCATGTTCCGCCCCAGGCGTTGCTGGTCACCGACGTGACGCCCAATATGCCCGCGTTCAAGGCGGGCCTCAAGGCAGGCGATGAGATTGTGGCCCTGGATGCGCTCACCTTTCCCGATGCCACCGTGGATACGGCTCGCGCCTACATTGAACACCACCCAGGGCAGGCCTTGAATATTCGAATCCAGCGTAACGGCGCGACCCAGGAGCTTCAGATCACGCCCGTGGATCAGAACGGCGCGGGCAAGATCGGCATCATGTTCGGCCCCTCCAAGATCATTTTTGAACGCCAACCCATGACGCTGAAAAGCGTAGGCCAGGGTCTTGCGGCAGGCGCCGTGCGCACGGCAGGCCTCACGTGGATGATCACCAAGAACTTCGTGAAGCTCTTCACCTTCCAGGCCAATTTCAAGGAAGTGGGTGGCCCCATCACCATTGCCAGGGCGGGCAGTGCCGCCGCCAAGGCAGGCTGGGAGACCTTTCTGGGGCTATGCGCCATGATCTCCATCAACCTCGCCGTGCTCAATGCCCTTCCCATTCCCTTCCTGGACGGTGGCCACATGGCCATCCTTTGCCTGGAGAAAGCGCGAGGCAAGGATTTCAGCATCCGCGCCAAGGAACGCATCCTCATGATCGGTTTCGTGTTCCTCATGGCCTTGATGGTCCTGGCCCTGGGCTGGGATCTCTGGCGCCTGAAGCACTGAAATCGAGGATCTACGATAGGCAAGAGCAGGGATCCACGCGCCGTTCTTGGTTTCTTGCGAGTGCTGCAGTGGATCCCTGAAGCTTCTTACCGAAGGTAGGGCTTCAGGTATTTCCCGGTCACGCTTTCCTTGTGCTTGGCGATGTCCTCGGGCTTTCCGGTCGCCAGGATGCGGCCACCCTGGTCGCCGCCTTCGGGACCTAGGTCGAGAATCCAATCGGCGGTCTTGATGACATCCAGGTTGTGCTCGATGACCACCACAGTGTTGCCGGTTTCCACGAGGCGGTTCACTACTTCCAGCAGCTTCTGGATGTCCTTCAGGTGCAGGCCCGTGGTGGGTTCGTCGAGGATGTAGAGGGTGCGCCCCGTGGCGCGCTTGCTCAACTCCTTGGCGAGCTTGACGCGCTGGGCTTCGCCGCCCGATAGCGTGGTGGCGCTCTGGCCCAGGCGGATGTAGCCCAGGCCCACGTCCATGAGGGTTTGCAGCTTGTTGGCCAGCACGGGAATGGGCGCGAAGAGCGCGAGGGCTTCTTCCACGGTCATGGCCAGCACATCGGAAATGCTTTTGCCCTTGTAGTGGATCTCCAGTGTTTCGCGGTTGTACCGCTTGCCTTTGCACTGTTCGCAGGTGACGTACACATCGGGGAGAAAGTGCATCTCGATGCGGATCACGCCGTCGCCTTCGCATTTTTCGCAGCGCCCTCCCTTCACGTTGAAGCTGAAGCGGCCCGCCGCATAGCCCCTGGCCTTGCTTTCGGGCAGTTGCGCGAACAGCTCCCGTAAGGGCGTGAAGAGACCTGTGTACGTGGCGGGATTGCTGCGCGGAGTACGACCGATGGGGGCCTGATCGATGTCGATCACCTTATCGATCTGATCGAGGCCTTCGATGCGCCGATGCTTGCCCACCACGTGAACGCCCTGATGGAGCTGGTTGGCGAGAGCCTTGTAGAGGATCTCGTTCACCAAGGTGCTCTTGCCGCTGCCGGAGACGCCGGTGACGCAGGTGAACAGGCCGATGGGAAACGCGGCGTCGATGTCCTTGAGGTTGTTCTCCTTGGCGCCCACCACTTTCACATGGCCGCGCTGGGCCTTGCGGCGCTTGCGAGGCACGGCGATGGATTCCTTGCCGCTGAGGAAGTGACCCGTGATGGAATCCGCATGGGCCGCCACCTGGGAAGGGGTGCCCTGGGCCACGAGATGGCCGCCATGCTCGCCCGCTCCGGGGCCAAGGTCCACCACGTGATCGGCTTCCTGAATGGTTTCGAGATCGTGCTCCACCACCAGCACGGTGTTGCCGAGATCGCGCATGTCCTTGAGGGTGTTCAGCAGCTTGTGGTTATCGCGCTGATGCAGGCCGATGCTGGGTTCGTCCAGCACGTACAGCACCCCCTGGAGCTTCGAGCCGATCTGCGTGGCCAGCCGGATGCGCTGACCTTCGCCTCCAGAAAGAGTGGCGGCGCTGCGATCCAGGGTGAGGTAGCCCAGGCCCACATCGTCAAGAAAGCCCAGCCGCTCGCGGATTTCCTTGAGGATCTTTTCCGCGATGACCGCATCCTTGCCTTCCAGGGCGAGGGCTCCGAACCATTGCTTGGCCTCGCGCACGCTCTGCTTGGTGACTTGCGCGATGTGTTTGCCGTCCACAAAGACGCTCAGCACTTCGGGCTTCAACCGCTGGCCCTGGCAGGTCTCGCAGGGAATCACCCGCATGGATTGCTCCATCTCCGCGCGGATCTCCTCGCTGCTGGTTTCGCGGTAGCGCCGCTCCAGATTGCCGATGACGCCTTCGAAGGCGTGCAGGAATTCATACTTGCTGCGACCCTTCTCGTACTTGAAGCGCATGGTGCGCGAAGAACCATGGAGCAGGATCTCGCGGATCTCGGCCGGGAGCTTCTTCCAGGGCACGTCGAGACTGAAGTGGAGCTTCGCCGAAAGCTGCTCCAGCATCTGGGCGCGCCATCCGTCCTCGTTCACGCTCTTCCAACCGCTGGCCTGGATGGCGCCCTGGTTGAGCGAAAGGTCGGGATTGGGCACGATCAATTCTTCCGCGAACTGGCGCTTGAAGCCCAGGCCGTCGCAGGCGGGACACGCGCCGTAGGGCGAATTGAAGGAAAAGCTGCGGGGCTCAAGCTCCGGCAGGCCCAGGCCGAAGCGGCTGCAAGCCTCGTTGTTGCAGGCCAGCTTGCTGGAGAAGAGGCGCTCCTGCCCATCGATATCGCAAAGCGCCGAACCTTCCGACAGGTTGCAGGCGATTTCGAGGCTGTCGGCCAGGCGCGTGCGAATGGCCTCGCTGATCTTCAGGCGATCGATGACCACATCAATGGTGTGCTTCTTCTGCTTGTCCAGTTCGGGCAGGCCTTCGGTCAGATCCAGCATGTCGCCGTTGACCCGCGCCCGGATGTAGCCGCGCTTCATCAGATCCTGCAGCAGCTTGCGGTATTCCCCCTTGCGGCCCCGCACCACGGGCGCGAGCACCTGCACCTTGGTGCCTTCGGGCTGGGCCAACAGCTGATCGGCCATTTCCTGAATGGTCTGGCTGGCGATGGGCCGACGGCAGGCCAGGCACACGGGTTTGCCCGTGCGAGCGAAGAGCAGGCGCAGGTAGTCGTAGATCTCCGTCACCGTGGCCACGGTGGAGCGAGGGTTGCGGCTGGTGGTCTTCTGCTCGATGGAGATGGCGGGGCTCAGGCCTTCGATGGAATCCACATCGGGCTTTTCCATCTGGTCGAGGAATTGCCGCGCGTAGGCGCTGAGGCTTTCCACGTAGCGTCGCTGGCCTTCGGCGTAGAGGGTGTCGAAGGCCAGGCTCGATTTGCCGCTGCCCGAAAGGCCGGTGATGACGATGAGCTGGTTGCGAGGCAACACCAGATCGATGTTCTTCAGGTTGTGTTCCCGCGCGCCGCGAATGGTGATCTGATCCATGAATGCCTTCCCTGGATGGATCTTACGCTAAAATTTCGCGTTTTGTCGGAAGCCGAAGCATAGAATGACCTGATGCGCATTCCCTTCTTCCTCCATCCGCGCCGTTTGAGCGTTTTCCCGGCGTGGTTCAAGAGCCTGCACGGCAAGCTCTTTCTCGTGACGGCGCTGCTCACCAGCGGCATCACGGTGGCGGTGGCGTACCAGATCAACCGCAATTCCCGGAAGGAAGCGGAGAGCCGCTCGAAGAACCTGGCCTTGGAAACCGCACGGGCCGTGGAGGCGGAGATCCACGCCCGCGATCCCGAGATGACCGATCCGCGCAAGATCGAAGAGATCATCGGACATTGGGCCGGGCCTGATCGCAGCATCTTCCAGATCGACGTGTTCCAGTCTCTGGGCAGGCAGGAAGTGGCCCTGCGAGCCAGCTCACGCCCCGAAGACGACCCGCCGGACTACGGCGACGGCATCGGCACGTACCTCACCTCCACGGGAGGAAAACCTGCGGTGGAAATGGTGCCGCTGAACACCGGCAACAATGCATGGAAGGTCTATTACCCCATCGCCAATCCTCGACCGCGAGGCGGCCCCTCCATCGGCCTGGTGCGGGTGTACTGCGATCTGGAGCGATGGGAGGAAGTGTGGCGGGCCAATCTGAAATGGACCCTGCGTCTGCTGCCTTCCGTGCTCATCGGAGAGTTCATCCTGCTCTGGCTGCTGCTGGGCTCCCTGGTGCGGGATCCGCTCAAGAGCATCACTTCCGCCATGCGCCAGCTGGAGAAAGGCGATGCCCGCGCCAGGGCGGAGGTGCAGCGCAAGGACGAGCTGGGCCAGATCGCGCAGCGCTTCAATCAGATGGCCACCCAGTTGGAGCGGGCCTCCACGGAACGCGAAGTGCTGATGGGGGAAATCCAGGGCCTCAACACCCACCTTCAGGAACGCATCGACGCCGCGCTCGTGGAGCTGCAGATCAAGAACAAGGAGCTGGAACAGCTGGTGGAGCGCAATTCCCTTCTCCGTGAAGAACTGAGCCAGCAGGAGCGACTGGCCGTGGCGGGCCAGCTCACCGCCGCCTTCGCCCATGAGGTGGGCACGCCGCTGAACCTCGTGCACAGCCATCTTCAGCTGCTGCACACCCAGCCCGATCTCAACGACCGCGCCCGGGAGCGCCTGAGCGTGATCCAGGCCCAGATCGAGCGCGTGGGCGAGATCGTGCGCAAACTGCTGGGCCACACCCGGCGGCCTCGGCTGAACCAGGAACGACTGGAGTTCGCGGATCTGCTGACGGACCTCCAGCGCCTCTGGGCGCCCACCTTGGCCTCGCACCAGGTGCGGCTGGAAGCGCACGCGCCCACGCCCTGCACGCTCTGGGTCGATCGCAAACAGATGGAACAGATCTTCATCAACCTCGTGAACAACGCCGTGGATGCCATGCCCGATGGCGGACTCATCCAGCTCACGGTGCAGCCTGACGAAGCGGCGCCCAAGGACGCGCCGCGCTGGCGTTTCGCCCTGCAGGACGAAGGCACGGGCATTCCGGCAGATCTGCTCACCAAGGTCTTCCGGCCCATGTTCACCACCAAGCCCGAAGGAAAGGGCACGGGCCTGGGCCTTCCCATCGTCCGCGAGATCGTCCGCGCCCATGGAGGCGATGTCATCCTCGAAAGCCGCGAAGGAGAAGGCACCACCGTGCATTTCACGCTCCCCGGCACCGCCTAAAGGCGTTGCCACAGCCGATCCGCGAGACGAAAAACGGGTGCCTCTGCGGTGAACCCTCTTTGCCTCACGAGATGCCGTAACGCCGCTTCAGCCCTGTATCCTGAGCGAGTCAGGTCGATGGAGTTTGCGGATGGCCAAAGCGATCGCGGTGTTGGGCACGGCTTCGGATGTGGGCAAAAGCCTGGTGGCAGCGGGGCTTTGCCGGTTGCTGACCGACGATGGCTTCGATGTGGCGCCCTTCAAGGCTCAGAACATGGCCAATCAGGCGGGAGTGACCGCCGATGGATTGGAGATGCCCAGGGCTCAGATCCTTCAAGCGGCCGCCTGTCGCAAGGCGCCGCATGTGGACATGGGGCCGATCCTGCTCAAGCCTCTCACCCATACGGGCGCACAGGTGGTGGTACTGGGGAAAGCCCTGGGCGTACAGGAGGCCGCGACCTACTTTCGCGAAGGCAATCCCTATCGAACCGTGGCGCTGCAAGCCCTGGAGCGGCTTCGCGCCAGGCATCAGGTCATCGTGCTGGAAGGCGCGGGCAGTCCCGTGGAGCTGAACCTCATGACCCGGGATCTGGTAAACCTGGTCCCCGCGCGGCAAGCGGAGGCTTCCATCGTCCTAGTGGCTGACATCGACCGGGGGGGCGTCTTCGCTCAGCTACTGGGCACCCTCGATCTGCTTCCCTCGGAGGATCGGGCGCGGGTGTGCGGCCTCGTGGTGAACCGTTTTCGCGGGGATGCGGCCTTGTTCGAGGAAGGCCTCCGCATCCTGGAAGCCCGCACGGGCCTGCCAGTGCTGGCTCTGGTGCCGCACCTGGACCATCACCTGGACGAAGAAGACCGTCCCTTCCGCATTCCCGTGGATCAACCAGGGCCGCCGGACAAGCTGCAGGTGGGCGCGGTGCTCTATCCGCGGGTTTCCAACACCGAGGATCTGGCGCCGCTGCTGGCGGAACAGGATGTGCATCTCACCTGGATCACCGACCCGGCGCTGGCGCGGAAGATGGATCTGCTGCTGCTCCCCGGCTCCAAGGCCACCGTGGGCGATCTCGTGCATCTCACCGCCAGTGGCATGGCCCAGGCGCTGCGCGAGGCGACGGCCCAAGGCGCATGGTGCCTGGGCATCTGCGGGGGCTACCAGATGCTCGGCGAAGAACTGGTGGATGAAGCTCGCAGCGAAGGAGGGCCGGAACGCTTTCCTGGCCTCGGTTTGCTGCCCGTGATCACACGCTTCCTGAATGAAAAACTCACGCGCCAATCTGAAGCCACCAGCCTTTGGCCAGAAGCAGGCCATCGTCTTTCGGGATACGAAATCCATCACGGCCGCACCGCGCTTAGGCACGAATGGGGCGAACCTCTGGCCGAAGGCGATGCCGCCATCGGCTGGCGCCGGGAGCGCGCCGCAGGAGCCTACTTCCACGGCCTGCTGGCCGACGATGGCTGGCGATGCGCTTTCCTCAACCGCGTGCGCCAGAATCGAGGCTTCGCACCGCAACCTCTCCGCACCGCCGATCCCCTGGAAGCGCGCCTCCAACGCTGGGCCGACCACCTGCGCCGCAGCCTCCGTCCCGGCGCTTGGGAAACCCTTCGCCAAGCAGTGGCACCCTAAAGGGAGCTGCTGTTGCAGAATGACGCTTCGATGATGCAGGATTGCCACTTCCGCTATCGCCTTGCTCCAGGCTCTTTCCCGAATGAAAGGTGGCTTCAGAAGTGATAGGAGGCCGTCAGGGTGAAGTGCTTGAGCATCTCCTGATTGTTGAAGGTGCGGGTTCCCAATTCGAGCGCAAAGGAGTGTCGGAACTGCATGCCCAGCGCGACGCTCGTGGCCCAGTCCACGCCGCTGTTGTGATCGTAGAAGGGATGAAGAGGCCCGTTGAAGCGCGTCGTTTCTTCGTAGCGTCCGATGAGGAGGCCGGGTGCCACGTAGGGACCCGTGCCTCCGCGGAAGAAGTGGAGCCGGTAATCCAGGCGTATCGTCTGTGCGTTGGCCCGTATCTGGTATGGACCCGAATCAAGGATCGGACCCCAGCCGCCGCCACCGTACAAATCCCAGGTTTCCGTTTTTCCATTGATCGACAGAGCGTCCACCGCAAACCTGATTTCCTGCCTGGGAGAGAACGGATAGGTGTAATGGACGCCGAGGGTTGGACCATTGGCCCCTTTCAGGGAGGGAGAGAAGTCTCCTCTCACCGCACCGATCTGAACCCCCCAATATGGCTCACCTGCATCCTGGGCGCTTAGTCCCATCCCCAAAAGCGCAACCAGCAGAAGGACGCGTCGCATACAGGTCTCCTCGAAGGATGACAACCGTGTGTCTGCCCCGAGCGTATCACGCCTCCTGCAGGCCATGAACGAAGCGGTACCCTCACCCCACCGCAGTTCTTCGCAGCGCTAGCGCAGGCCCGCGTAGGGATCCGGCCAGTACGGGTCGCGGGTGTACGGCTCCTTCATCCAGGGATGGGATTCGGCGAGGCTCGTGCCGTCTTCGAGGGATTGTGGGTCATCAGGGGGAGGCAGTTCACCGCGCATCGGGGCATTCTGCCATAGGCGCCGCGCAAAGGCCCATAGGCAAAAGATTCGTATGCATGGGGCGTCGGGAAACGGAGGAATCCCCGGTATCGACCAAGCCGAACCTCGGGAGCGTTGGCGCTTTATTGGTGATTCAGGGCCGAATGAGCTGGCCGCAGGCGCCT
Organism: Bacillota bacterium; assembly: GCA_021287085.1. Classification (GTDB taxonomy): domain Bacteria; phylum Acidobacteriota; class Holophagae; order Holophagales; family Holophagaceae; genus JAYREN01. The sequence goes on from JAJTBC010000184.1 coordinate 8,745, forward strand.
TGCACGTCGCGGCCTCGACTTTTGCGCACGGTGACGAAGCAGCCCTGATCCTTGAGCCGCGCCACGAAGGCGTTGAGACGATCCTCCTGGGGTTCGCGGAAGGTCGAAGCACTGTGTTCGTTCATGCGGATCAGGTTCAGGTTGTGGGCGTGGCGCAGCTCCCCGAGCCATGCCACGAGTCGATCCGCATCTTCCGGCGTGTCGTTCACGCCGTGGATCAGCACGTACTCGAAGGTGAATTTTTCCTTGGGGCTCGGCTTCCAGGCGTCCAGAGCCTGGCGCAGTCGTGTGAGATTCCAGGCGCGATTCACGGGCATCACGGCGCTGCGGGCTTCGTCATGGGAGGCGTTGAGGGAAACGGCCAGCCAAGGCCGAGGCTGAAGCGTGGCCAGCTTCTCGATGCCGCTCACGAGGCCAGAGGTGGACACGGTGATGCGACGGGTGCTGATGTTGAGGCCCCGCTCATGGTTCAACACGCGAATGGCGCGATGCACGTGATCGAGGTTGTGCAGGGGCTCGCCCATGCCCATGAAGACCAGCGTGATCTGATGCGGCTGCTCCGGCCCAAGCTCCCGTAGCAGCACCAGCACCTGGCCCACGATCTCGCCCGCCGTGAGGTTGCGCCGAATGCCCATGGCGCCGGTGGCGCAGAAGGTGCAGCCCATGGCGCACCCCACTTGGCTGGAAAGGCACAGCGTCACGCGGGGGTTGCGCACCTCTCTGGGCATGTGCACGGCCTCGATGCGCTCGCCATCGCTCAGTTCCAGCACCAGCTTGGTGCTGCCGTCTTCGGACGTGTGCCGTTCCACGGGCGTAGGCAACACCGCATCGACGTGGGCTTCCATCCATTCCCGGATGGCGCGGTTAACCCTTGGTCGATCTTCCACCCAGGCCCATGGATGCTGGGTTTGCGCAAAGATATGGTCGGCACGTCCGGGTGCTTTCAGGGCCTCGAACTCTTCGGGCAGCAGCGCGAAAAGGGACGGCTTGCCGCTGCGTTCGGGCGCGGGAAGCTCCCAGGGATGCGGGTTTGCGGTCATCACGCCGCCAGGTCCTCGGCGCGGATGCCACCCCGCTCGCGAGTGCCCAGCGCCGCCACGGCCATGGCTTCCGGCAACAGAATGCCCGCCGCCACGCGGTTCACATGATCCAGATCCACGGCATCGATTTCCGCGATTTGCGCATCCAGATCCCGGATGCGGTCCATGTGGATGGCCTGGTGGGCCAGGGTGAACATGCGGGCGCTGGAGGATTCCTGGCTGAACACCAGGCTGGTGCGGGCTTGCAGCTTGGCCCGCTCCAGTTCTTCCGCCGTGGCGCCCAATTGCGCCAGCCGCCGACATTCGGCAGCGGTGCGGCGCACCAGTTCCCGCGCCTTGTCGGAAGCACAGCTGGCGGTGATCTGCAGCGCGCCCGTATCACGGTAGTGGCTCAGGAAGCTGCCGATCTGGTAGCAGAGGGCGTGGCGCTCGCGCAGCTCCATGAACAGCCGCGAGGCCATGCCGCCGCCCAGGATATGACTGAGCAGATTGACGGCCACGCGGTCCTGGTGCTGATGGCTGGGCGCGGCAAAGCCCATCACGAGGCTGGCCTGCTGGAGATCGGCGCGGGGTGCGTTGAGGAGAAAGGGCTCGGCACGGGAAGGCGGCGGAGGTGCTTCGGCGGGGCCTTGGGGCAGCCGCGCCAGGATGGGTTCCACCAGGTCCTGCAGTTCCGCCGGATCGATGTCTCCGGCCGCCGCCACCAGCACGTTGGGCGCACGATAGGTTTTCTGGAAGAAGCGGCGCGCCTCCTGCCAGCCGTAGCGGGACACCTGCTCCGGGCGGCCCAGGATGGGATGGGCCAAGGGGCCGTGCTTCCAGAAGTTCATGTAGAACAGCTCGCTGGCCCAGTCTTCGGGCTGGTCTTCGCTCTGGGCGATCTCTTCCAGGATCACGCCCCGTTCCCGCTCCACCTCCTCGGGATCGAATCGCGGCGCGGTCACCAGATCGCCCAGCAGGGCCACCAGGTCGGGCAATTGCTCCCTCAGCACCTTGCCGTAGAAACAGGCCGTCTCCTTGCCCGTGAAAGCGTCCACGTGGCCGCCCAGGGCATCCATGGCGGCGCTCAGGGCTTCGGGATCGGGATAGCGTTCGGTGCCTTTGAACACCGTATGTTCCAGAAAATGCGCCAGACCTTCTTCCTCCGGCCCCTCGTGCAAACTGCCTCGCCGCACCCAGAAGCCCACGGAGCAGCTCCGCACCTGGGAAAGAGGTTCCATCAACAGATCGGCGCCGGAGGCGGTGGTTGTTCGCAGGAAGGTCTCGCTCATGGAACCAGTGTACGGGCTAGATCACAAATCGTCCCAATCCAGGGGTAACCTCAACTGGGACCACATGCGGCCCAGGGGCGAAGGCTCGGCTTTCGGTTTGGATTCGGCCTTGGGTTCAACTTTGGGTTTCGAAGAAACGGGCCTTTCATCGGAAACAGGCACTTGGGAATGCCTGGGCTTCTTCGCCTTGATGACCTTGGCGGGCTTCTCGCCCACGGGGCGGGAAAGGCGCTGGTGCAGCGCCTGAAGGGCTTCCACCACCTCTCCGAGATCGCCTTTGGAGCGGGACGAAACGCCAGGCGCAGCACCCAGGAGCCGCGCACGGCAATCCACCACGGTGAGGCCTTCGTTGAGCCATTGACGGATGCGCTGCAGGTTGGCCAGCTCCTCCTGGTGGTAGTAGCGCAGATTGCCCTTGGAACGCCGGGGCTTCAGCTCGGGAATCACCTGCTCCCAGTAGCGCAGCTCCTTGGGCGTGGCGCCCACCAGCCGGGCCGTTTCGCCGATCTTGAACCAGAGGCGCTCGGTCATGGCTCCCGCACCTCCAATCCCAGCACCTTCAGGCGCTTGTAGAGGTTGGAGCGATCCAGGCCCAGGCGCTCCGCCACCCGCGTCATGTTGCCGTTCTGCAGCTTCATCTCCCGCTGGATGTACACGGATTCGAACCACTCCCGGCCCTCCTTCAGGCTGGGAAATTCCGGGAAGGCGAAGGGATCGGGTTCCGCCAGATGCCGCGCCGCCAGCGGCCCCAGATCCTTGGGCGTGAGCTCCGCGCCGCGTCCCAGGATCAGCGCCCGTTCCATGAGGTTCTTCAGCTCCCGCACGTTGCCGGGCCAATCGTGATTCAACAAGGTTTCCTTGGCTTCGGGCGCCAGGCGCTTGGCGGGCCGCCCGTAGGCGCGGGCGTAGCGGGCCAGGAAGGCCTCGGCCATGGGAATGAGCTCCTCCAGCCGTTCCCGCAGGGGCGGCACGCGCAAAGGCACCACCGCGAGCCGGAAGTAGAGATCCTCCCGGAAGCGTCCGGCCTTGATCTCATCGGCCAGATCCTTGTTGGTGGCGGCGATGACGCGCACATCCACGCTCACGGAACCGCCGCCGCCCACAGGCTCGATGCGGCCCTCCTGGAGGGAGCGCAGCACTTTCGCCTGGGTCTTGAGCGACATGTCGCCCACTTCGTCCAGGAACAGCGTGCCGCCGTGGGCCTCCCGAAACTTGCCTTTCTGGTCCTTCACGGCTCCGGTGAACGCGCCTTTCACATGGCCGAAGAGCTCGGATTCGATGAGCTCCTCCGGAATGGCCGCACAGTTCACTTCCACGAACGGGCCCTTGGCGCGGGAGCTCTGCTCATGGATCAGACGGGCAATCTCCTCCTTGCCGCTGCCGTTCTCGCCCATGAGCAGCACGCGGCCTTCGGTGGGAGCCACCAGCTTCACGTCGCCCAGCAGGCGCTTCATGGCGGGGCTTTCCGCCAGGAAGAAGCGACCCTCGGCCACTTCTTCGTGAAGGCGCTTGTTCTCCTGCTCCAGGTGGCGCTGCTTGAGGGCGTTGCCCACCACCAGCAGCAGACGATCCAGATCGATGGGTTTTTCCAGGAAATCGAAGGCCCCCAGCTTGGTGGCCTGCATGGCGGTGTCGATGTTGCCATGGCCGCTGATCATCACCACCGGCAGATCCGGCCGCAGCAGCTTGGCGCGGCGCAGCGTCTCCAACCCGTCGATGCCCGGCAGCCACACGTCGAGGAGCATCAGGTGCACAGCATCGGCATCGCTGTTCTCCAGCAGCTCCAGCGCCTGTTCGCCCCGCTCGGCCTTCAGCACGCCAAAGCCTTCTTCCGACAAGGATTCCCCCAGGGACCGGCGA
>JAJTBC010000202.1 GCA_021287085.1 Bacillota bacterium
ATTCGCCGCGCTCTGGCGAGGCAACTTGGCGCTGATGGTGGTCATGGTGGGCGCCATGGGGCTTCAATCTGCGTTGTTCAGCCCTGCCCTGAACGGCAGCTTGCCTGAACTGTTTCCTCGGGAACGTCTGGTGTGGGTCAATGGAATCCTGCGGGTGGGCGTGACCCTGGGCATCCTGGCCGGTGTCGCTTCCGCAGGCATGGCCTTGGACTTGCCCCTTCCCAAACTGGGGCATGTGCCCTGGGGCCGTGGGCTGGTGGGCCTCGGCGTGCTGAGTTTTTCGCTGGCGGGCTGGGCCTTGGCGTGGCTGATTCCTCGCCGTGGAGCCTCCGATCCCTCGCGGCCTTTTCCCTGGTCAGGCCCTTGGGAAACGTTACGGGAATTGCGCAGCATCGGCGCGGATCGGCCCCTGGGGCGCATCCTCCTGCTGGATGCGCTGCTCTGGTCCATGGGCGTGTTTCAGTTGCTGCTCATCAATGCGCTGGGCAAAGAGCAATTCGGGTTTTCGGATCGCGCCACGAGCCTTTTGGTGATGGCCCAGATGCTGGGGTTGGCAGTGGGCGGTCTGGGCGCGGCCCATGGGGCGCAGGGGAAAGCCTGGCTGCGCATGCTGGCCCCTTCCGCGTGGCTCATGGCGCTGGGCATGGGCTTGGTGTGGCTGGTGCCGCAGACAGCCCTGGCCCTGCAAAACCCCCTGCTTTTCGGCGGCGTCGCGCTGGCGGGCCTGGGCGGTGGGTTGCTCTTGGTGCCGACGGAAACCTTTTTGCAGGCGCGCCCTGCGCCGGAGCGCAAAGGCGCTACCTGGGCCGCGGCCAATTTCGCCTCGTTCTCCGGCATGACCCTCGCCAGCGGCCTCTACATCCTGGTGAATCGAGTGGCACCAACCCACGCCTACGGCGGCCTGGCGGCGCTTTCACTGGCGATAGCCCTATGGCTGATGGTGGAATTGCGACATCCAGCTTGGGAAGGCTGAGCGACTAGGCTACCTCCACCAGCACGGCTTGCCCCAGGCCGCCGCCGATGCCGAGGGTGGCGACGCCCAGGCCGCCGCCCCGCTGCCGCAATTGGTGGACGAGGGTCACGAGGATGCGGGCGCCGCTGGCGCCGATGGGGTGGCCCAGGCTGATGCCGCCGCCCGCCACGTTCAGGCGATCCAGGGGCAGGGGCAGGGCCTTGGCGCACACCAGCACCTGGGAGGCGAAGGCTTCGTTCAATTCCCAGAGGGTGATGTCGTTCAGGCGCAGACCCGTTTCGTGCAGGAGCTTTCGCACGGCGTGGATGGGGCCTTCGCCCATGTCCATAGGCTCCAGGCCCGCTTCGGTCCAGGCCTTCAGCTTCGCCAGGGGGCGCAGCCCTTCGGTCTGCTCCGGGCGCGCCAGCAGCAGCGCCGCCGCGCCGTCCGACAGGGCGCTGGCGTTGCCTGCGGTCACCTGTCCCATGGGATCGAACACAGGTTCCAGGGCGGCCAGTTCCGCCAACGAGGTCTCGATGCGAAGGCATTCGTCGTGGTCGAGCCTGGGATGGGCCAGCCACTCGTGGCGGAACTCCGCGCGAGCGGCCCGCCGATGGCTTTCCAGGGCGTAGGCGTCGGCTTCCTGGCGCGAAACCCCGCGCTTGGCGGCGAGGCGGTCGATGGTCTCGCCCATGAGCAGGCCCGTGACGGGGCAGAGCAGGCCGTCCTGGTGCATGACATCGGGAAGGCTGCCATGGCCGAACCTCAAGCCCCAGCGCAGACCAGGCGCCAGATGGGGCGTGTCGGACATGGCCTCGCTGCCTCCGGCCAGGATGGGGGCCGGGTGGCCGAGGCTGAGGGCTTGGGCGGCCAGGGCCACGGCTTCCAGCGACGAGGCGCAGGCCATGTTGAGGGTGGTGCCCAGGCATTCCACGCCCAGACCCGCCCGCAGGGCCAGGGTGCGAGCGGGATTCATGCCCTGGGTGTGGGAACGGGCCATGCCCCAGAACACCCGCCCAGGGCGGGGCAGCGCGGGGTCCTTCAACAGCTCCCGGACCGCCGTTACGCCCAGGTTCAGGGCTCCTTCCCCCGCCAATGCGCCGCCGAAGCGACCCTGGGGAAGCCTTCCTGCGGCCAGAATCCAGAGTTCGGTGGGGGCGATCATGGGAGGGTCAACCAATCGTCGGGGGTAGGTTCTCGGGGGCCCAGCAGCGTGGAGGGCGGAAACCAGGCATCCAGCAGGGCCAGATGGCGAGCGACGTACTCCCGAGGCCAGAAGCCCAGTTTGCGGTACCAGGCCAGGTGCTCCACGGGGGCAGGTACGCCCCAGGCCTGGATTCCCAGTTGCTGGGCGCTGAAGAGAGCCCTGGGCAGATGGAAATCCGAGGTGACGATCACCATGCGGCGCAGGCCGAAGACCACCTGGGCGCGGCGCAGGCTGTCGTAGGTGCGCCTTCCTCCGTAGTCCGCCACGATGCGCTCGGTGGGCACGCCTTGCTTCAACAGCCATCGCTTCATGGCCAGAGGTTCGTTGTAGTAGGGGCTGCGATTATCGCCGGACACCAGGAACCAGCGCACTTGGCCTGTCCGGTAGAGGTCGAGGGCGGTCTGAAGGCGCCCCAGCAGCACCTGGGTGGGCTCTCGATCCGACAGGACGCCCGCGCCCAGGATCAGCACCGGCAAGCCTTGCGTCTCCAATCGATCCTTCGTTCGAACCCAGGGACGGGCGTACGAGGGGAACCTTCCGAAGGTCCAAAGCAGGTCCCCCATGAGGAACAGTCCCACGAGCAGGCTGATCCTGCCCCAGGGGGCGCCCGCCAGTTTTTTCAAGAGCCTTGCGTGCATCAAGGTGTGGTCTTCCTGAAACGGTTTCGTGAGTTCGTTCCCTTCGTGAGTTCGCCCCTACGTGAGTTAGCATAGACCCTTACCCCTTCGGGGCCACCGGAGCCTTCCCTGATGACGCACCTGCCATTCTCGCATTCGATACTTCCCCAACGTCCCTGGCTGATGGCGCTCCCCATGGTGCTGGTGGGCCTCGGCGTGGGGTGCTACCGCGCCACAGGCATCCAGCGCACCGATGTGGTGGCCCAGGAGATCCCTGCCGTGGGCGGCGACCGCCCCAAGGGCCTCAAGGCGGATGCGGCGCCGGGCGATTTCTACCTGGGCAACGATTCGCTGGAACTGGCCGTGGACGGCACGCGCTTCGGGCAGGGGAAGGCCGTGGCGGGGGCGGTGTCCGGGGGCAGCATCATCGACGTCTCGAGGGTCGAGCTGAATCAGAGCTACCAGCGGGTATCCACTCCCATGGACATGCTGGAGCGGCTGACACCGGTCCTGAACCAGGACCCCTCCATCAATCTGGTGTTCGATCGCTTCGATACGGAGAACCCGGTGGGCGGCCTCAGCCGCATCGTTTTGGTGGGCCGCGTGCACGATCCTCTGCACCATCTGGCGGGAGCCAGTTGGGACGCCCAGGGCATTGTGCAGGGCCTCAGCGTGGTGCATTCCATCGCCCTGGGAAAGATGGATCGCTACTTCACGTTGACCACCACCGTGAGCAACACTTCCGGCGCGGCGGTGGCGGTGAAGAACATTGGTGATCTCATCTACCAGCGCACCAGCGGCTTTCGTTTCAATGTTCCCGCCCGGGAGGACATGAGCGGTGCAGCGGTGAACAACTGGGGCGTGGAGATTCCCGCCACCGGCCCCGGAACCGTGTTCGGCGATCCTGCTCAGGCCGTGAAGGCTTCCATGGTGGCCTTCATGGGCGTGGAGCCGTCGGGCACCATCGAGGATGCGCACCTGTCCCTGGGCTTGATGTCCGTGGACGCCGATACCATGGCCGTGACCTCCGAGCCGCAGAGAGCGCTCACGACGATCCGGCCCCAGGGGCCGCGCCAGATGATCGCAGGTTCCCTGCCCGTGGCCAATGTGGCCGCCGGAGCGGAACTCACTTATACGCGTCGGCTCTATGTCGTGGGCGGCTCCAGCGTCGCCACCGACGGGTACAGCATGACGCCGCGTCTGAGCAATCAGGCCACCACCGTCTTCAACGCCATGGAGGCGGATCGCCTGACCCTTCAAACCAAGGATTCAGGCGTCTTCGTGTTCTCTCCCCAGGGCACGGCGGTGCGACAGGGGCCATGGCCTACCGAATTCCGCATCGAACAGAAGGTGGACGCGACTACCTGGAAAACCTATCGCGTGGAATGGATGGAACCCTACGATGCGGTCACCAGCTCCTACAATCCGGCAGTGGCCTTCGTCAACGCCCCCAACGTCGCGGTCGTGCTTCCGGCGGGCACGTACCGCTTGAAGATGCGGAACGGCCAAAGCTCGGCCAACGCCAGCCTGAAGGACGCCTTCTTCAACTCCGCCAGCGCCGACAACCCCGATGTGCTGACTTCGCTGGTGCTGGCCTCCAAGAACCTTTTCGCGAGCAATTCGATCCGGGACTACCTCTGCGCCGAGCGGGATAGCGTGCTGGGCGCCGCGGGCCAGGCCATGGGCACCGTGGCGACCCCGCATACCTTTGTTTCCCGTCGGGCAGACGGCACCATTCTTTCTGCGCAACCCGCGCGGATTTCCCTGTATGGCACCCAGGGCACGGTCGATCCGTCCTCCAAACGAATCCGTTCCATCGGCGCCTTGTTCCTGCCGACCTATGGCGCCCCCGTGGCAGGAGGAGGCGGCGCCCTGCCGCTGAACTTCGGGGCCTTCGGCTTCCAGGCAGGCAACCAGCTGTTCGCGGCCTCCATGCCTGTCCGGTCTGAGTTTGCGTACTGGTTCCCCAAGGGCACGTACGAGGCCTTGGCCTCCCGGGGGCCGCTGATGCCTCTGCAGACCCAGGCCATCACGGCGTTTGACGGCCAATCCGTCACCCAGCACATCTTTACCTTCCCCGATGCGGCCCTGCCCACGGGCTGGACCACGCTGGATCTGCCAGGTCCCTCGCTGGCGACGACGGGAGGGCTGCTGCCCATGGAAAAGCTCGCCTCGGCGCTGGCGGAAGGGGTGGAGATCGTCGCCTTGACCGAGATGGATCGCCATGCCGATGGTGTGACGCTGACCAAGGAATTTCGCAATGAGCTGGCGGTCACCATTCTGGATACGGATCGGCCCGCGCTGGGCAGCGCCCCCTTCGGCATCGCGGCCCGCAGCTCCGAACTGACCGCTTTCGGCACCGCCTCGGCTCTTTTCGTTCCTGCCCCCACGCTGGAGCGAGCGGGCGGGGCCCGGGATTCCCAGGGTTGGACCCTGGCGGATTTCCTTTCCCAGGCTCAGGGCCAGTTCACCGTCGTGCATCGTCCCAGAGGCGCCCAGGGGCTCTTCACCCTTCAGCACTTCGACCGCGCCACGGCGCTGGGACAGGGAGCCAACGCCTGGTGGAATGCCACAGCGCCGCTCTCCAACGGCATGACCCATGGCAGTTTCGACGCGCTGGAGCTGCTGCGGGGCGATTTCTCCGATGCCCAGGGCCAGCCTCTGGATCTGAGCGTCGGCGCCAACGCCGATGCCTGGTTCGGCGAATTCAAGGCGGTTCGCGCCGACTGGTTCGCTTTGCTCAATCAGCAGATGCCCACGGCCTTCACCAAGGCCTTGGGGCTTTCCTCCGCCAAGTTCAGCCTGGACACGCCCGCTGGTCTGGCCCGTACCTACGTCAAGGCCACGGGCTTCACCCAGGACGACATGAGCGCCGTGCGGACGGCCCTGAAGGCAGGCGCCGCCGTGGCTTCCACGGGGCCGTTGCTGGATGTCACCGTTACTCCGGCCGGGTCCACCACCTCGTACGGCCCTGGCTCCCTGGTGCCTGCCGCCACGGGCTGGACCTTGAACGTCAGCCTGTACGCCTCCTCGTGGGTGCCTGTGGATGAAGTGCGCATCGTCGTGAATGGCGTGGTGACGGTCACGTTGCCTTTCAACGCCACGAACTTCACCCAGGACGCCACGGACAAGCGCCTGTGGGTGCTGACCAATGCCGCTGCCAAAACCCTGGCTTTGCCCGCAGGCAAGGATGCCTGGGTCGTGGTGGAGGCGGGCGTTTCCCTGGGTCAGACCGGCGCGTACCAGGCGGGCAGCCCGTGGAGTCGCCTCATGAAGGGCATCTACCCCGTGGCGGTGACCAATCCCGTATTCATGAAGGCCGGGGCTCCGGGCACGGCCTACGTGCCTCCTGGTCTCTAGTTCCATGGCCGATTGGGTTCCCGAGCGTCTGCCGGAGGACGTGGATGCCGAGCGCGCCCTCCTGGCCACCTGCTGCGCGCCGGGCGCCGAGACCTTCGCGGCCCAGATCGTTTACCAGTTGGTGGAGGAGGATTTCGTCCATCCCGGCCATCAGGCTGTGTTCAAGGCCCTGGTGTCGCTGCTGGAAGCACAGCTGGAAGTCAACGCCCTCACCCTGAAGGACGCCATCGACCAGGCCGGAAACCTGGGTCGGGTGGGCGGGTACGCGGGGCTGGTGGAGCTGCTTTCCGGGGAAGAAGTCTCCCGGCCCTCCGTGCTGGCGGATCTGCTCATCCGAAAGCGCAAGCTGCGGCAGTTGATTCGGGTGGGATCGCTGCTGGCACGGGAAGCCGCCGAAGAAGATGCGCCGCCCGAAGTGCTGGTGGAGCGCGCCGCCCAGGATCTCTTCCGCCTGGCCCAGGGCCGCAGCCGCGCGGGCCTGGAACATGTGGGCGAAGTGTCCGATCAGGCCATGGACGCCCTGCTGGATCGTCTGGAAGGCAAAGGCTCCGTGGGCCTGCGCGTGGGCTTTTCGCGGCTGGACAACCTCACGCAGGGATTCCAGCCCGGCAACCTCATCGTGCTCGCGGCCCGGCCAGGCGTGGGCAAGACGGCCTTGGCCCTCAACTGGCTGCTGCGTTCGGCCGATAGTCGCCAGCGCGCCCACGGCGCACTCTTCAGCCTTGAAATGTCCAACGAGGAAGTGTTCAACCGCCTTCTTTCGGCCAAGGCTTCGATCAACATGAAACAGGTGCAGGCGGGCGGTTTTTCCGATGATGTGCGGGCCAAGCTCCTGATCGCCCGCGACGAACTGCGCGCCCTTCCCATCTTCCTCAACGATCAGGCCGCCATCACCGTGCGCGAGATCACGGCCATGGTGGACCGCCATCTTTCCCAGGCCAATCAGAAGCTCGATCTACTCATCGTGGACTACCTGCAGCTGCTCAGCAGCCCCCAGGACAGTCGCGGTTCCAAGCAGAGCGAAGCGGTGCGCATCGGTGAGATCAGCCGCGCCTTCAAACTGCTGGCCAAGGACCATCGCATTCCCGTGGTGGTGCTTTCGCAGCTCAACCGCGAGGTGGAGCATCGCCAGGGCGGCCGCCCCCAGCTGTCGGACCTGCGCGACTCCGGCGCCATCGAGCAGGATGCCGACATCGTGATGTTCCTCCATCGCCGCAAGCCGACGCAGGGCGAAGAGGAGGACCGCAGCACCGAACTGTTCGTGGCCAAGCACCGCAACGGCCCTGCGGAAATCCCCATTCCCCTCTATTTCGAGGGCGAGTACGCCCGGTTTCGCGAGATGGAGCGCACCACCAGCGAGGAATAGGAGGCACGCTCCTGATGGATCTTCCCCTTTCCTCCAAGCTGACGGTGCTGAAGGGCGTCGGGCCGGTGTTCGCCACCGCGCTCGCGGAAGCGGGCCTCGACACCCTCAAGGATCTGCTCTGGGCGTTGCCCCATCGCTACGTGGATCGCGGCGCGCTGCGTCGCATCGGCGATCTGGAGTACCAGTACTCCAGCGAGCGGGAGATCGTCACGGTGCTGGGCACGTTGAAGGAACTGCGCCAGACCACCACGCGGGTTCAGCGCATGGGCCTCACGGAAGCGCTGCTGGAGGATGACAGCGGCTCCCTGCGCCTCCTCTGGTTCAACCAGGGCTATTTGGCCCGTACGCTCAAGCCCGGCGATCGGCTGCTGGTGTTCGGGCCGTTGAGCCAAGGACGTCATGGCCTGGAACTGCGCAGCCCGGCCTTCGAAATCCTGGGACGCGGCCCGGCGACGGAGGATCTCTGGGTGCGGCGCTACTTGCCTCTGTACCGCAAACTGGGGCCGGTGCTGGGCCGCAGCCGCGCGCGCCTGGTACAGGAGGCCTTGAAGCGCGCCCATGCCCCGGAGAACTGGCTTCCGCCCGAACTGGCCAAGGGCTTGCCCGAGCCCCTCGATGCTCTGCGGATGCTGCATCAGCCCCCGGACGAGGCCGATGCCCGCGATCTGGAGCAACGTCAAACGCCGGCCCATCGGCGCTTGGCCACGGAAGAGCTCTTCGCCTTCGCGTTGGGCGTGTCGCTGCGGCGAGCGGGGCGCTTGAAACGCCAGGGCGTGGTGGTGCCCACGAGCCCTGAACTGCGGGACCGCTTGAAGTCGCTGCTGCCTTTTCCGCTCACCCAGGCCCAGCGCCGGGCCTTCAAGGAGATCGTGGAGGATCTCACCTCCGGTCGCGTGATGCATCGATTGCTCCAGGGCGATGTGGGCAGCGGCAAGACGCTGGTGGCCTTCCTTTCCATGGCCATGGTGGCGGAAAGCGGCGCTCAGGCGGCGCTGTTGGCCCCCACGGAAGTGCTGGCTCGGCAGCACGCAGCCACCTTCACCAAGCTGCTAGGCGACAGCGCCCACCAGCTCCAACTGCTGCTCGGTCCGATGAAGGCCGCGGAAAAGCGTGCGGCCCTGGCTCGCATCGCGGCGGGGGAAGCTCGCTACGTGGTGGGCACCCACGCCCTATTCCAGGAAGCGGTGACCTTCAAGGCCCTGCAACTGGTGGTGGTGGACGAGCAGCATCGCTTCGGCGTCAAGCAGCGGGAAGCCCTCAAGGAAAAGGGCGTGGACCCGCACTGGCTGGTCATGAGCGCCACGCCCATTCCTCGCAGCCTGGCCTTGGCGGTGTTCGGCGATCTCGAACAATCGGTGCTGGACGAACTGCCGCCGGGGCGCCAGCCCATCGACACGAAACTGTTGGAGCCCGACGACGCCGAGCGCGCCTGGGAAGCCATCGAGCGAGCGCTGAGCCAGGGCCGCCAGGCCTACGTGGTGAGCCCCGCCATCGATCCCACGGAAGAAGGGAAAGTGCCGTTGCGGGATATCCAGGCCATGGAGGCCCTGCTGTACCAGCGTTTCCCCGAAGCCCGCCTGGAGGTGGTGCATGGTCGCCTGAAGGCCGAAGTCATGGCGGAGCGCGTGGCGCGGTTCGTGGCGGGCAAGGCGCAGATCCTGCTGGCCACCACCGTGATCGAAGTGGGCGTGGACGTGCCCAACGCTACGGTGATGGTGGTGGATCACGCGGAACGCTTCGGTCTCAGCCAGTTGCACCAACTGCGGGGCCGCGTGGGTCGAGGCCGGGACCGCAGCCGTTTCTTCATGGTGAGCGGCGCTGAAACCGAGCGTCTGCGTGCCCTGGTGGAAACCCAGGACGGCTTTCGCATCGCGCAAAAGGATCTGGAACTGCGCGGCCCCGGCGAATTCTTTGGCGTTCGCCAATCGGGCGTTCCCCAGTTCCAGGTGGCGGATCTGCTCCGGGACAAGGGGCTTCTGGCCCGCTGCCGCGAGGTGGCCGAAAAGACCCTCGCCCAGGGCCTCACGGAGGATCAGCGCCGATGGCTGCGCCAGGAACAGGCGCGGCTGAAGCTGGCGGAAATCAGCTAGCGGATCTGGAACCGCGTTCCCGCGAAGGCGGTGACGGGGGAGCAGTAGCGCCAGCCGGAGCAGGTGGAACCGAGGCAGGCCGAGCGGCTGCACTTGGGCGAAAGGGTCGAGGGAATGTGGCGCTGAGGCGAATTGGGAGCGGGCACAGGCTTGGGGGAAGCGTTGGCTGGGCCTTTCACGGGAGCTCCGAAGGATGTGTGCAAATTTGTGATAATTTATGCAAATTATCGAGAATAAAACATCTCGCTTGCAAATATTCCGATCAATGCCGGCCCAGGTCAAGGGGAAATTTGCTTCATTTGTGCAAATTTTTGCAAAAGTACGCAAAAATGAACCATGCACGTCAATGAAGCCATTCTTCGGCACGTCGCTGCCCAAGCCATCGGCGATCAGCGCCTGCTGTTGGAGCTGCTGCGCGGGGAAGGTCATGACCTGACGCTTTCCACCCTGTCGCGGCGCATGAAGAAGCTGGGCATCCGCAAGGACGAAGGGGTATATCGAAGAGTGGGGCAGGGCGCCAGTTCCCTGCCTGCCGCTTCGCGCGCCGTGAGCCTTCGCAAAGTGCAGCCATGCCTGCTCATCATCCGCACGCCTGCGGGTGCGGCCCAGGCCTTGGCCGTGGCCATGGACGAAGCCAAACTGCCTTCCCTGGCGGGCAGCGTTTCCGGGTACGACACCATCTTTGCCGCGGCGGTGGAGCCTTCGCGCCTGGATGCACTGGAGGCGGAAGTGCGGCGACATCTTGGTTCGGAGTCGTGATTCTCCGTCCTTTTCGAATGGCCTCAAAATTCGAGGTCTCGCTATTAAAAAAAGGCTAGCATGGTACCTGCTTCCCTTTTCCTTACGTGGCCCCCATGATGCGTCGCTTCGCTCAGTCGGCTTGGATGAAGGCTATCGGCCTTCTGGGGCTGTTGATCCTATCGGCCGTGGGTATCGAGATCCTGTTGGCATGGACGGGTCAGGAGGCCCATACCAAGCACACGGTCGTCAGGTTCGACGATGGAAGCCGTCTGCTCATGGCGCTCTTCGGAGCGTGGCTGATGCACGTTCGGTTGAAATCCGATGCGGGACCGCTCCACTCCTTCTGGTGTCGCATGAGGCTGGCCTTCCTGCTCAAGGTCGCCAGCTTGGTCTATGTTTTCCTGGTCTCCGATCTTTGGGAACTCGAAGGAGGAATCCTCTTTGCCCGGCATGCGCTGTACTTGGCGGCGCTGCTTTGTCTCGGCTGGGCTCTTGCCGCACTGCCTACGCGGCCGGGGGAATTGGGCCATCGCTCCAGCGGCTATCTCGATGGTTTGATGATCTCCCTGGCGCTTTTCATCATCGCGTGGGGAACGTTCATCAAACGGTTGGTGGATACCCATGCCGACGGTGGGGGATCGTACGTCTTCACCCTGGTCTATCCAATCCTGGCCGTCACGCTGCTGGCGCTGTGGTTTTTCCAGGAGTCGCGAAGGGTGGTGGGGCTTTCCAACGGAGAGCGCCGTCTCATTGGGGCCGGGTTCCTATCCATCACCCTGTTCTATGGCATTTTCGCGGTGCTTTCCATCAC
>JAJTBC010000210.1 GCA_021287085.1 Bacillota bacterium
CGCATCGGCGGCTTCCACGGCGAAGCGCCAGTTCCGCAGCGTCACAGCCGATCCAGGGCGTCGGTGCCGATCACGGGATTCCAGGGCAGCAGCTCATATTGGGCCACGCCCGCCTGGATGAAGGGATCGCCGTCGCGCACCGCATCCAGGGCGGCTTCGTCGGGCACCCGCAGCAGCAGCGCGCCGCCGTAGCGCGGTTCCAGCGGGCCGGAGGCCAGCAGCCAGCCGCGCTCCTGCAAAGATTTCAGGTAGGCCCGGTGTGGTTCCACCACGGCCAGCACCTCTTCCAGGGGCTTGCGGTAGCGCACAAGAGCCAGGGCGTACATGGCGTTCAGCCGCGCACGATGCGCGTTCCCACGGTTTCGTAGGGATCGCGGCCCAGGGCTTCGGGGCTGGTGATGAGCACTTCCTGGCCGCCCGCTTCGATGAACTGGATGGCGCTTTCGATCTTGGGGCCCATGGAGCCTGCGGGGAACTGGCCGTCGGCCATGTGCTTCTTCGCTTCGGTGATGGTCATGCGATCCAGCCATTGCTGCGTGGGCTTGCCGAAATTCACGGCCACCTTGTCCACGCCCGTGAGGATCACGTACGTGTCGGCGCCCAGCTTGTCGGCCAGCAGCGAGGAGAGGCGATCTTTGTCGATGACCGCTTCCACGCCCACCAGGTAGCCCGACGCATCGCGGATCACGGGAATGCCGCCGCCGCCGCCCGCGATGACGCAATGGCCCGCTTCCAGCAGCAGCTTCACGGCATCAAGCTGCACGATCTCCAAGGGCTTGGGCGAAGGCACCACCTTGCGCCAGCCCCTGCCCGCGTCTTCCTTCATGTGCCACTTCTTCTGCTTCTGGAGCTCCAGGGCGCGGAACTCCGTGTAGAAGGGGCCCACGGGCTTGGTGGGGTTCTGGAAACCGGGGTCGTCCTTGTCCACCACCACCTCGGTGAGCACCGTGGTGACAGGCGTTTCCTGCTGGATGAACCTCAGGCGGTTGATGAGCATGCGCTCGATCATGTAGCCCATGGAGCCTTGGGTCATGGCATCGGCGATGTCGAGGGTGTAGGGCGGAATGCGGTTGGAACCCGCTTCCTGCTGGATGAGGATATTGCCCACCTGGGGGCCGTTGCCATGCACCACGCAAAGGCTGTAGCCCGCCTGGATCACGTTGGCGAACATCTCGGCGCATTCCCGCGCGTTTTCAAGCTGCTCTTCCTGAAGCCCCTGCTGCTTTTCCTTGAGCAGCGCGTTGCCGCCGATGGCGATGAGAGCGATCTTTTTCGACATGAAATCCTCGCAACAGAGCCCAAAGCTTATCAGCCCAACGCAGGCACTTGGTCACAACGGGCGGAAGGGCCTCGGATTCTTTTCCCTGCGGATTCCCGCGCAAAAGCGCTAAAATCGAGCTTTTGCGCGGGTTCCCATGCATGTTCAAGAACTGATCCTTCGACTTCAGCGGTACTGGGCCGACCGGGGCTGCCTGGTGGGCCAGCCCTACGACATCGAGAAGGGCGCGGGCACCATGAACCCGCTCACCTTCTTCGGGGCGCTGGGGCCGAAACCCTGGAACGTGGGCTACGTGGAACCCAGCCGCAGGCCCGGCGACGGGCGCTACGGCGAGAATCCCTTCCGCCTCTACAAGCACCACCAGTTCCAGGTGATCCTCAAGCCCTCTCCCGCCAAGGTGCAGGAGATGTACATCGAAAGCCTGGAGGCCATGGGCATCGATCTGCGCCAGCACGATCTGCGCTTCGAGGAGGACAACTGGGAATCGCCCACCCTGGGCGCCTGGGGCGTGGGCTGGCAGGTGGTGCTGGACGGCATGGAGATCACGCAGTTCACGTATTTCCAGCAGGTGGCGGGCCTGGATTGCCGCCCCGTGAGCGCGGAACTGACCTACGGCATCGAGCGCATCTGCATGTTCCTCACGGGCATCGACAACATTTTCGATCTGACCTGGGGCGACGTGAAGACCGATCAGGGCGTGTTCCCCGTGAAATACGGCGAGGTGCGCCACCGGGAGGAATTCGAACTGAGCGCGTACAGCTTCGAACACGCCAACCTCGATCTCCATTGGATGCTCTTCACCGAGTACGAAAAGGAAGGTTGGCGCATGGTGAAGGATCACGGCCACTTCCTGTCGGCGTACGATCAGGCCCTGAAGATGAGCCACACCTTCAACGTGCTGGATGCCCGCGGCGCCGTGAGCACCACCGAGCGCCCCGGCATCATCAAGCGCGTGCGCGATCTGGCCAGCGCCTGCGCACGGGCGTACCTGGAGCATGAGACCCAGAAGACGAGCGCCGAGAACACGCAGGAGGTGGGGCGATGAGCGACACGAAGACCCTACTCCTGGAGCTGCATTGCGAGGAAATCCCGGCACGGTTCCTGAGTCTGCTTCTGAACGACTTCAGTCATAAAATTGAAGACGAACTCGAAAGCTGGTTCCACACCGGGGACAGTGCAAACTACGGCGTACGCATTGGGGGCTTCTACTCGCCCCGCAAGCTAGCTTGGCGTATTCCTGATATCCCAATAATCCAGACCGATCAGACTGAAACTCAGCCGGGGCCGCTCCAGCGGCTGTGCGTGGATGAGGCGGGCCAGGCCACCCTCCAGGGACAGAAGTTTGCCGAGAAGTGGGGCGTGCCCTTTTCGGAGGTGCGCTTCGAAACGGTGGCGGGCAAGAAGGAACCCTGCGCGGTGGTGACCCTCACCCGCCAAGGTCGGCCCACGGTGGAACTGCTGGCGGAGGCCCTGCCCCGCCTCATCGCGGGGCTGCACGTGCCCAAGGCCATGCGCTGGGGCCACAGCGAATTCGAATTCGTGCGGCCCATCCGCAACGTGCTGTGCCTTTTCGGCTCCGACGTGGTGCCCTTCGACGTGGATGGCGTGAAAGCCTCCCATACCACTTGGGGCCATCGCCTCTACCATCTGGATCATCCCGCGCCCATTGCCGTGACCGCGCCCGAAGCCTACGAAAGCGCCCTCAAGGCCGCCGGTGTGGTGGCTTCGTTCCATGAACGCCGCGCCGACATGGAAGCGCAGCTGCACGATCTGGCCAAGGCTGTGAAGGGCCGCGTGGTGGCCGACGATGAGCTGCTGAGCGTGCTGGCGGAAATCGTGGAATGCCCCAAGGTGCTGCGAGGCGAGTTCCCCCTTTCCTTCCTGGATCTGCCCAAGGAAGTGCTGGTCACCAGCCTCAAGGAGCACCAGAAATCCTTCTGCGTGGAAAGCGAAAAAGGCGAGTTGCTGCCCTTCTTCCTCACCGCCGCCAATCGCGCCGACGATCCCAAAGGCTTCGTGCAGGGCGGCAACGAATGGGTGCTGAAGGCCCGCCTCTACGACGCGCGCTTCTTCTTCGCCGAAGACCAGCGCCATCCCTTGGCCGAGCGCCTGGAAAGCCTGAAGGCCCTCACCTTCCAGCGGGAGCTGGGCAGCTACTTCGAGAAAACCGAGCGCGTGGAAAAGCTCATGGCGGCTCTGGCGCCGGAACTGAAGCTGGATGCCAAGGAGGCCACGGAAGCCGCCCGCCTCGCCAAGGCCGATCTGCGAACGCTGATGGTGGGCGAATTTCCCGAACTGCAGGGGGTCATGGGCGGCGAGTACCTGCGCCGCGAAGGCGCGCCAGAGGGCGTGTGGAAGGCCGTGAAGGAGCAGTACCGCCCGGTGGGCGCTGAGGACGATCTGCCTGCCACGGCCCTGGGTTGCCTGCTGTCCATGGCCGACAAGCTCGATACCGTGGTGGGCTGCTTCGCCGTGGGCCTCATTCCCAGCGGCTCCAAAGACCCGCTGGCCCTGCGCCGCGCAGGCCAGGGCATCGTACGCATCCTTTGGGAGCGCGGCTGGGGCGTGTCGCCCGAAAACCTCATGATCCTTGCCCTGGGCGTGGTGGGCGGCAAAGCCACCCAGCCTGCGCCCGCCATTCTCGATGCCCTGAAAGGCTTTTTCCGGGATCGCGTGGCCTACCAGTTGGAACGCGCAGGCTATGCGCCCGCCGTGAGGCGATCCGCCCTTGCCGCAGGCTGGGAGAACCTGACGGATCTCAAGGCCCGCTGCGAGGCGCTGTCGGCCTTCGCGGAAGATCCCCGCTTCGGCAGCCTGGCCCAGAGCGCCAAGCGCATCGGCAACATCCTCAAGGACGAAAGCCCTGCCGCAGCCTTTGACGAGGCCGTGCTGGCCCAGCCTGAAGAGCAGGCCCTGGCCGCCCACCTGAATACCTTGGAATGCGCCGCCGATCACGCTTCGCGGCTGGCGGCCCTGGCCAACGTGGCGCTGCCTCTGGAAGCCTTCTTCAACGCCGTGATGGTGAAGTGCGAAGACGCCACGCTCCGCGCGGCGCGCCTTTCCCTTCTCCACCGTCTGCAGAAGGCCTTCCTGCGCATGGCCGATTTCAGCCAGTGGCAGTAGCTCCATGAGCGGATCCGCCCACTTCGATCAAGCGGCCGCCACCTGGGACGACTCGCCCCGACGAGTGGAACTGGCGCGCGCCGTGGCCGAAGGCATCCTCCAACGGATTCCCCTCGATACGCGCTGGAGCCTCCTGGATTTCGGATGCGGCACCGGCCTGCTGGGTTTGGCCCTTCGCCCGAAGGTGGGTCGGCTCACCGGCGCGGACCCCTCGCCGGAGATGCTGAAGGTCCTGGCCCGCAAGGCCGAGGCCCTGGGATTTCCCGACGTGGCGCTCCATCGCCTCGATCCTGAGGCGGCCCTGGAGGGGATGGGGACGTTCCATCTCCTCGCCAGCACCATGACGCTCCATCACGTGGCCGACCTTCCGCCTCTCTTCCGCCAATTCCACGGGCATCTGGAGCCGGGAGGATGGATCGCCCTGGCCGATCTGGATCGGGAGGACGGCAGCTTCCATGAGGATGCCACCGGGGTCTTCCATCGCGGCTTCGACCGGATCGAACTCCTGGCGCACCTGGCGGAAGCAGGCTTCGAGGAACTCCGGGTGGAGACCATCGCCCCGACCACTAAGAACGGGCGAAACTATTCGATCTTTCTGCTAACGGG
>JAJTBC010000268.1 GCA_021287085.1 Bacillota bacterium
GTGTTCACATCGGGTGGCGGCGGGATCAGGCCCGAATCCCAGCCATAGGTCCAGTTGTGGTAGTTGAAGAGATTGATGGCTTCCACCATCAGACCCAGCTTGGATTTCGGGAGCTTGAAGTCCTTCTGAAGCTTCACGTCCACCGAGCGATAGGCCCAGGCGTTGGGAATGATGAAGGAGTCCTTCTGAGGATCCGCCTCGTAGTAGCGGTAGAAGCCGTGGCCGGGGCCCCAGCCGTGGGAGGCGTCATACATGGTGTAGGGAGTGCCGGAACCGAGGGTGATCACGCCGCTGAAGCGGAATCCCCAGGGCAGTCGCACGATGCCGTTGACCACGACCCGATGACGCTCGTCGCCGGGGCTGCGGTGCTTGACCATGGGATCGCCCTCGCCCTGATTGAGGCTGAACATGCCATCGCCCGTCTGCTTCGCGTTGGCCAGGGTGTAGCTGAAGCCCAGGCCCCACCCCGAGGCCTCTGTGTAGGGGCGGTCGATGACCACGTAGGCGGCGTCGTACCACGTCTTGGTGGTGGTGTTGATCAGGACGTTGGAATAGCCCGGAATGGGAATCGCCTGATGGTTCGCATCCCGGTTGCCGAAGGTCCAGGTGAGGTTGTCCTGGCTCCGCGTCGAGGTCAACGTGAGACTGTAGGTCACCGTGCCCGTGGTGTGGCGCACGCCCAGGCTCATTTGATCGGAGTAGGGCGGCTTGGTGTCGTTGTTGAGCAGGAAGATCTCGGGGCTGGCCTTTCCGCTGGCGATGAGGCTGTCCAGCCCCGCCTTGGAAAGGTAGATGGGATCCCATTGAATGGCGTGGTTGCCCCAGAGGTCGGAGCCGTCCGGCGTGAAGTACCAATGGTTGACCGGGTACTGCAGGCGGAACTTCTCGTCGAGGGTGTTGTTGTACGTTTCGCGGTCGTAGTACCGACCCACGCCGCCGAAGAGCATGGTGGTGCCCTTGCCCGACAGATCGTAGGAGAAACCCAGGCGGGGCTGGAAGGCCCCATAGAACGCCTTGCGCTGGCTTCCATCCGTCATGTAATTGGAAAGCCCCAGGGCCGCGATGTTGGGGTTGGTGCGAATGTTCAGGGGCGTCACGTAATCGGTGTTGAACAGCTCCGATTCGTAGTCCCACCGAATGCCCAGGTTCAGCTGCAACCGTGGCGTGACGTTCCAGTCATCCTGAACGTAGATGCCGAACTGCCGGTTCTTGGAGCTGAGATCGGGGTTGCCCACGCCATAGACGGCATCGTGCGGCATGGCCCAGTTCTGGTACCAGGCGTCGTAGAAGAACACCGGGTTGCCGTTCTGGTACTTGACCACGTGGTAATCGAGGAAGTCGAGGTTGATGCCGGTCTTGATGGTGTGGTTCTGGATGCCGATGAGGGTGAAATCATCGCGCAGAGAAGTGCGCTTCTGCACGAAATCCTGGGAGGTGTCGCGGCCGCCCACGCGCATCACGCCACCATAATTGATGCCCACCTTGTCCCAGTTGAGGGCCTGGGGATTCCACTCGAAGCGCTGGTAGGTGACCATGGCTTCGTTGATCCAGGATTCCGTGGTCTTGCGATGCTTCACGGAGAACGACTGGACATTCACCTTCATGTTTTCCGCGCTCTCGTAGCTGGTCTGCTCGCCGAAGCTGCGGATATCGGATTCATTGCGGTAGTTGACGGTGAATTCCATCACCTGCGTGGGATCGATCTGGTAGTCAATCTTCCCGAAAAGCAGGTTGGACCGGAAGGGTGATGGGAAGGTGCCTTCCATGCTTTTCAGGTAGGCGGCTTGGCTCGCAGGTGCGGGCGTATCGCCCAGTCGCACGGTGGCGTCGCGATCCTGCCGATTCTGTTCGAAGGAAAGGAAGAAATGCAGCTTGTCGGTGATGATGGGCCCGCCCACGCTGGCGCCCCACAGGAGCCGCTGGTAGGTGGGTTTCGGAGTGCCGTTCTTTTCCGCGAAGTAGTCGTTGGCCACGAGCTGCTTGTCCTGGTAGTAGGTGAACAGCTCGCCGTGGAAATCGTTGGTGCCCGACTTGGTGACCGCCGTGATGATGGCAGCGGAGGCCTTCTGGTACTCGGCCTTGTAGTTCTCGGTGAGAACACGGAACTCCTGCACCGCCGACGTGGGGAAGGGGTTGCCCTTCGAGCTGTCCTGGCCCATCACGCCGCCGCGAAGGAGGTCGTTCTTGTAGCTGGCGCCATCGATGAACAGATTGACCTTTTCCGAAGACTGGCCGCCGGAAGAGAAGCCCTGATCGTTTTCATCGGTGTTCATGCGGATGCCAGGGGCCAGGGCCGCGAAATCCAGGAAACTGCGACGGTTCTGAGGAAGGCTTTGGATCTGCTCGGTGGTGATGTTGGTGGCCACTTCGGAGGTCTTCACTTCCTCCACCTTGCCGAGCACCTCCACCACTGCGCTGCCCTGATCCTGGGGCACCATGCCGAAGTTCATTTCGATGTTCTGCCCCACCTGCACCTGGAACGTGCGGGTAAAGGCATTGAAGGTCGGGGAGGTCACGGTAATTCGGTACGTGGCAGGACTGAGCACCAGCACGTACGAACCATCTGAAAGCGTTTTCGCGTTGTAGGTGAAGCCGGACGCGGTATTCACGACGGTAATGGCTGCGCCCGCGAGGGGCTTGCGATCACCGCTGACCGCACGGACCTTGCCATGCAGGGTGGCGATGGTGGTCTGGGCGCTCAGCACGCCGGGAACCACAAGCGCAGCCACGAGGCCGAAGGTGAGTCTCGAGGGGTGGTTCATGGTTTTTTCCTCCTGGAAGGGGATGGGGAAGAGGGGGAAGAAGCGGTGGGAACAGCAGCGGTTTTTTCGGGATTGGGCGGTGCCCGAGGCGTGGGGGTTTCTGGATCGGTGATGGGGTTGATGGCCTCGGAAGCGTCGAAGGGGGTGCCCACGGAGGCCCGGGCCACCATCAGGACTTCCATGAACTCCTGGTGAGGGACGGGAGGCTCCGGTGATTCCAGGCGGCTGAGGAGCCGCCGGGCCGCGCTGGAGCCCAGCTCGGAGATGGGAGCGTGGATCGAGGTCAGGGGGGGATCGAGGTAGCGCACGAACGGAAGATCGTCGAAGCCCACCACGGAGACATCGTTGGGGATGCGAAGACCGTGCTCGCGAAGGGCTCGATATACGCCGATGGCCATGGTGTCGTTGGCCGCGAAGATGGCCGTGGGACGCGGAGCGTGGCGCAGGATCAACCGCGTGGCTTCGAAGCCGGCGGCCTCGCTGAAATCGCCCGGGTACTCCAGATCGGCGGTCGTCGTCTCGGAGAGATGCGTCATGGCCTTGCGATAGCCCATCAGGCGCTCTTCGGCGTCACCGTTGCCTTCGGGACCCTTGATGAAGGCGATGCGGCGATGACCGAAACCCATGAGGTAACGGGTCATCATCAGCGCCCCGCCGAAGTTGTCCACGCTGACGGTGTCGAAGGCCTCGGAATCCGCTCCCATCAGGTGGTTGAGAAAGATCACGGGCGTATGGGAGAGCCGCTGTTTGACGGCGCGATACATTTCCACATCCGAGGCCAACACGATGAGGCCATCCACCTTCCCGTGCAGGGCTTTCAGCATGGCTTCCGCCGAATGGGAGTCGCCATGGGTGGACGTCACCAGCAGGCTGTACTGGCGTTGGCGAGCCACCTGATCGATGCCGCGGATGACTTCAGAAAAGAATTCCCCGAACATGTCCGGCAGCAGCACGCCCATGGTCCGGGTTTCGCGTTTGACGAGGCTGCGGGCGCCGCTGTGGGGCACGTAATTGAGCTTGGCGAGGGCTGCGTTGACCTTCTTCAGGGTGGCATCCACCACGGCATCGCTGCCGTTCAGAGCCCTGGACACGGTGGCAATGGAGACATTGGCTTCCCGGGCCACGTCATGAATGGTCACCGATGGGGCGTGGCGACGCGACGCAGGGGAGGCTTTGGAAACTTTATTCATGGAGGCAAACCGGAGGAGGATGTAAGCGTTTACATTTTGGATCGCTGGATGTAATTTAGCCCTGTCAGTTCAGAAGGCAAGCAGAAAATCACCCATTCCTTCTTTTTCCGTTCATCTCCTGGAATTGCACGCGTTTGGTGGTTCCAATGGAGGCAACGGCTCTCCTTTTGGTGGGATTCCCATGATTTCCCTAGCCTCTCCTGCCTCGTCCGGTCGCCTGCCTCTTACCCAGAAAGTGGCCTATGGGTTGGGAGCCTTGGTCACCATCGTGGCGGTGAACTCGGTGGTGCAGCTCACCAGCCTGGTGTACGTGGTGAGTCTGGGCGTGAGCGCCATCTGGATCGGCTACGCCCAGGCCATTCCCCGCCTGTGGGATGCCCTGGTGGACCCTTTCATCGGCAATCTTTCCGATAACTGCCGCTCCCGCTTCGGACGCCGAATTCCTTTCCTGGTGGTGGGCGGTGTGCTCATCGGCATCGCGTTCTCGCTGCTCTGGACGGTTCCCAGGGAATGGAGCAAGACGGGGATGTTCCTCTATTTCGTGGCGACCTCGCTTTTCTTCTATACCGTCGTGCCCATCTACTCCATTCCCCACGGCGCCCTGGGACTGGAGATGACCGACGACTATCACGAGAAGACCAAGCTCTTCGCTTTTGCCAGTTTCATCGGAAACGTAGGCGCCTTCTGTCTTCCCTGGGTGTACTACCTGGCCAATCGCCCCATTTTCCGTGGCGACACGGTGGCAGGCGTCAAGTGGGTGTGCCTGGGGATGAGCGTGATCCTCACGGCATCGGCGCTCGTGTGTGCGGCCGTATGCAAGGAGACTCGCCACCAGCAGACCCAGAATCAGGAA
This sequence comes from Bacillota bacterium, assembly GCA_021287085.1. Classification (GTDB taxonomy): domain Bacteria; phylum Acidobacteriota; class Holophagae; order Holophagales; family Holophagaceae; genus JAYREN01. The sequence continues at coordinate 4,806 of JAJTBC010000268.1, forward strand.
AAGGTTTCGTTGCTGGAGGGCTTCAAGGCCACGTACCGCAATGGCACCTTCGTGCGCCTCGTGGCGGCCTTCACGCTGTTGATCGTCGGGTTCCAACTGGTGATGGGCTTCAGCAACCTGACGACCATCTTCTACCTGTACGGAGGCAACAAGGACGCGGCTTCCACCCTGATGGCCCAGAACGGCACGCTATGGGCGGCCGTAGGCGTGGCCGGCGTATTTCCCATGGTCTGGCTTTCCAAGCGCCTGGACAAGCGCACCACCGTCATCCTGGCCTTTCTGGTGATTGCCCTGGGCAATCTTGCCAAGATCGTTTGCTACAACCCCGGGTTGCCCTACCTGACCTTCATCCCGACCTTCTGCCTTTCCCTGGGCATGGTGTTCTGCTTTTCTTTGGTGAATTCCATGATTTCGGATGTCTGCGACGAAGAAGAGCTGGCTACGGGGGATCGCCGCGAGGGCGTGTACTTCGCGGTGTATAACTGGTGGTGGAAGGTGGGCGTTTCCATTGCCTCCGTGCTGAGCGGCTACCTGCTGAGAGCCACGAGGTTCGGCGAGGGGTTGCTCACCCAAACCGCTCCCACGCTGTTCTGGATTCGTTTCCTTGAAATCAGCCTGCCTTCCGCACTTTGCGTCGTGAGCATCCTGCTGCTCTGGAAATACCCCATCACCGAAGCCCGCGCCCAGTGGATCAAGGAAGCCCTAAGCGCACGGCGGGGATGAATCACGCAGTATCACGACATGCCCTTCCATCATGGGCTGAAGGCGGTTGTGGCGTTTTCATGGCTCACAAATTTGCTCAGGAGTGGCGCGACAACTTTCCCTGGAGAACT
>JAJTBC010000274.1 GCA_021287085.1 Bacillota bacterium
GCGTGCCCGGCCCCACAATAAGAAGCCACCGTCTCCTCAAAGCGAGGAATAGCGGGGCCCTGGGTAAGAAAATCAGATCGCAATACATCACTTACGGCTTGAATATCCGTCTCTGAAATGTCTTGTCGACCGTAGGGAATCATATTTTGCCGACCTTTCCCTCGTTCGCGACGATCCAGGCCCGGAGTTCCTCAATGCTCATCCATTCACAATTATTGTCCGAGCTATAAGTGAAATTTTCCGGCACAGGATCCCCACCGTTGATGCGATCAGGATCCTGGGACCACGCATGAATAGCAGGAAGAATTTTGTAGTATCCGGGATATTCCCTGGTATAGGGAGCGTCCTCTGCCCCAATCATTTGCTCATGAAGCTTCTCTCCGGGACGAATCCCAATGATTTTATGCTGAGCCTCGGAAGAAACGGCTCGGGCAATGTCTGTCACCTTCATCGAGGGAATTTTTTTGACATAGATCTCTCCCCCGATCATGTCCTGGAAGGCGTGCCAAACCAAATCAACACCCTCTTCCAGCGTGATCATGAAGCGGGTCATGCGCTCATCGGTGATATGAAGCACCCCAGAATCGGCAATTGACATGAAATAGGGGATGACAGAGCCTCGTGACCCCATGACATTACCGTATCGGACCACGGCAAATCGTGTCCCATGGGTTCCACCGTACGAATTCCCGGCAATGAAAAGCTTGTCGGAGGCAAGCTTCGTGGCGCCGTAGAGATTGGCAGGATTGCTGGCCTTATCTGTAGAAAGAGCTACGACTCTCTTTACTTTACGATCGATACAAGCATCAATCAAATTCATGGCGCCGATAATGTTTGTTTTGACACATTCAAATGGATTATATTCTGCAGTTGGAACAATTTTGGTAGCCGCTGCATGGACCACGTAATCCACACCCTCCAGAGCTCGTGAAAGTCGATCCTTGTCCCGTACATCACCAATAAAAAAACGAACTCGAGGATCGTTCCCATATATCTTGGCCATCTCCCACTGCTTCATCTCATCTCGGGAAAAAACAATCAGGCGACGGGGATTGTATTTATCGAGGGTGAGGGGCACGAAAGTATGGCCGAACGAACCAGTCCCTCCAGTCACGAGAATTGAGGCGTTTTCAAGCATGGGGGTTCATCCTAGTGGAAATTGGTTCAGGGTTCGCGGGAGCTTCATCTCGTAGAAGGGATTTGAGAAGTGCTCGCTCTTGCCAGAGGGCCACCATGACAAAAACCAACAATCCTGCGTAAACAACGAGATTACTTCTTGCGGGCTTGCTTTTGTCGATGGGCAGATTCGCGGGGTCCAGCACGTTGAGGATGGGAATATCGTTCTTTTCTTCGAGGAGGGCCTGTTCGCGGTTGAGGGCGAGGGTGGTGACGAGCTGCTGGCGGAGTTTGAGTTCGGATTCGAACTTGAGGCCCCGCAGGCGCACGGTGGGGTCGGGGCTGGTCAGGTAGTTGCGGTTGCCGGAAAGGAAGGTCCTGAACGTGGCTTCGGTCTCGTCCATTTCCTGGCGGGCTTCCTTGAGGCGGGCTTCGGCGTAGGCGGCCTTGGCGCCACCGCGGGTGCGGCCCTTGTCCTGCAGGAAGGCTTCCAGCAGCTTGGTGGTGCGCTTCACCACCTGTTGGGAAAGCTCCGGGGACTTGGTTTCGGCGCTGAGGGTGATGACCTTGGACTTCAGATCCCGGGAGATCGAAAGCATCGAGCTGAGTTTCTTCACGGCCCGGTCCATGTTGGCTTCGTCCAGGTAGTCGTAGAGCGTGCCTTTGACAGGCTGGGGCGCGCCGAAGCGCCAGGAACGGAGGGGGTACTCGAACGGAGTCTTGAGCAGCTCTTCACGAAGGGAACGGCTGTTGAGGATGTCCACGAAATTGGCGTCGCCGCCCTCGCCGCCGGGCACAGCCACCCCAAAGGCCGCCGCCGCCGCCGCGAGGTTGCCCAGACCGCCCATGCTCTTGCTTTCCACAGGCAGGAGTCGGGCTTCGGAGCGGTACTGGTTGGGGATGAAGATCACCACCAGGGCCGTGAGTACGGCCGCCAGCAGACCCCACTGCAGGGGCCGTTTGAGGCTGGCTTTCCAATCCAGATCGAGGATACGTGAAGGTTCGGCCATAGCGATCCAGTGTACCAGGTGTTGAAAAAAACGGCCTCTATGCCGTTTGAGAGAAGCCGTCGCCCCGTGGGGACCGCGCCCCTTCCTGATGTCATGAGACGGGTGCATGCGTCTGCGAGGTACAAACGAAACGCGGGACAAGCCCGCGTTTCGTTCGGCGCTCGCTGGAGGCCTTTACATCATGTCTTCCGCATCCACTTCGCTGAGCCCCTGCAGTTCTTCGGCATGGGCAGCCATGCGGCTGTATTCGTCGTCGAAGTCTTCGGGTCCGATGTACTCCTGGTCGCTGACTTCGGGATACTGACCTTCTTCGATTTCGAGGTTGCGGTAGATGGGCATGCCGGTGCCCGCAGGAATGAGGCGACCCAGGATGACGTTCTCCTTGAGTCCGCGCAGGTAGTCCACGCGGCCTTCGAGGGCGGCTTCGGTGAGCACGCGGGTGGTCTCCTGGAAGGAGGCGGCGGAAATGAAGCTTTCGCTGGTGAGCGCCGCCTTGGTGATGCCCAGGAGCTGGGGCTCGCAGGAAGCGGGCTGGCCGCCATTCTGCAGCGTGACTTCGTTGATCTCCTTGAAGCGGTGCTTGTCCACCTTTTCATCCACGATCATGGGCGTGTCGCCCACTTCGGTGATGAGCACCCAGCGCATCATCTGGCGGATGATGACCTCGATGTGCTTGTCGTTGATGGCCACGCCCTGGGCGCGATAGACCTCCTGCACTTCGTTGACGAGGAAGGCCTGCAGGGCCTTTTCGCCCTGCACCTTGAGCAGATCGTGGGGGCTCACGGCGCCTTCGGTGAGCTTTTCGCCCGCCATCACTTCATCGCCGTCCTGCACCTGGATGTGCTTGCCGCGGGGGATCAGGTATTCGCCCTTCTCGCCGGTCTGCTCGTTCTCGATGATGACTTTCTGCTGGCCGCGCACGCGGTTGCCGTAGGTCACGATGCCGGAAACTTCGCTGATGATGGCGGGATCCTTGGGACGACGGCCTTCGAACAGCTCGGTCACGCGGGGCAGACCGCCGGTGATGTCGGAGGTCTTGGCCTGCTGACGCGGGGTCTTGGCCAGCACGTCGCCGGGCTGGATTTCCTGGCCGTCCTCGATCTCCACGTAGGCGCCGGTGGGAATGTTGTAGCGCTGCAGGATCTTGTGGTTGTCGCCCTTCACGTTGATGTGGGGGTGCAGCTTGTCGTCGGTGGGATCGATGACGCGCTTGCGGAAGCGGCCGGTGATCTGGTCCTTCTCTTCCTGGTAGCTGGCGTTCAGCTCGAACTCCTTGAAGTCGGCCACGCCTGGCTTTTCGTTGATGAGGTAGTCGTTGTAGGGATCCCATTCCGCCAGCAGCGTCTTGGGTTCCACTTCCTCGCCATCCTTGACGCGGATGGTGGCGCCGGGAGCCACTTTGTAGCGCTCACGCTCGTTGCCGTCGGCATCCACCACGAGGATGAAGCCGGAGCGGGAAAGGGCCTTGATCTCGCCGTTGCGATCCTTCACGGACTTGATGCCATCGAGCTTCACGCGGCCCTTGATCTGGGCTTCGTGGGTGTTCTTTTCGCTGGCGCGGGAAGCGGCGCCGCCCACGTGGAAGGTACGCATGGTGAGCTGCGTGCCGGGTTCACCGATGGACTGGGCCGCGATGACACCCGTGGCCTCGCCCAGATCCACCAGCTTGCCGGTGGAGAGGTTCAGGCCGTAGCACTTGGCGCACACGCCACGGCGGGCGTCGCAGGTGAGCACCGAGCGGATCTTCACGCTCTGGATGCCGGAGGTTTCGATCTTGAAGGCCAGTTCTTCGGACATCAGCGTGCCGGCGGGGGCGATGACTTCCTTGCTGTAGGGATCCACCACGTCCTCCAGCACCACGCGGCCGAAGATGCGGTCGCGCAGGCGGGCGCGGATGGTGCCGTCGCTGTTGACGATGGCCTTCACCTCAATGCCGTCGAGGGTGCCGCAGTCCTCTTCGTTGATGATCACGTCCTGGGCCACGTCCACCAGCTTGCGGGTGAGGTAGCCGGAGTCGGCGGTCTTCAACGCGGTATCCGCGAGGCCCTTGCGGGCGCCGTGCGTCGAGGTGAAGTACTCGAGCACGTTGAGGCCTTCCTTGAAGTTGGCCTTGATGGGCGTTTCGATGATGTCGCCGCTGGGCTTGGCCATGAGGCCGCGCATGCCGGCCACCTGGCGGATCTGGGTCTTGGAACCACGGGCGCCGGAGTCGGCCATGATGTAGATGGAGTTGAGATAGGGATCCTGATCGTTGCGCTTCTCCAGCTCCTTCATCATGTCGCTGGCCACCTGCTCGGCGGTCTTGCCCCACACTTCCAGAATGCGGTTGTAGCGGGTGGCGGCGTCGAGCTTGCCTTCGTGGTAGTACTCGTGCTCGATGCCCTTCACCTGCTTGCTGGCGTCCTTGAGCAGGGAGGGTTTGGTGGAAGGCACCACGAGGTCGTCGATGCCCACGCTGACGCCCGCCCGCATGGCCCAAAGGAAGCCCACTTCCTTCATGGCGTCGAGCATCTGAATGGTCACTTCGGGGCCGTTCAGCTTGTAGGCGCGGTTCACCAGGGACAGCAGGCCATCCTTCTTGAGCAGGCCGTTGATGAAGGGCAGCGCCTCAGGCATGGCGCGGTTGAAGATCACGCGGCCCACGGTGGTGGTGAGCAGCTCGTCCTTCACCATGCGGCTGGGGCATTCGAAGATTTCCTGCTCGCTGTGCTTCTTGGGATCGAGCTTGTGCCAGGCTTCGGCATCCACCACTTCGCCGGTGTAGCGCACCTTGATGATGGCGTGGGTATCCACCACATGGGCGTCGTGGGCGGCGATGACGGCGTCGGGGTTGGGGAAGGTCATGCCTTCGCCGCGCCGATCCATGCGCTTCTTGGTGAGGTAGTAGGCTCCCAGCACGATGTCCTGGCTGGGCACCACGTTGGGCTTGCCGTTGGAGGGGTTGATGATGTTCTGGGTGGACATCATCAGCACCTTGGCTTCGATCTGCGCCATGGGGCTGAGGGGCACGTGCACGGCCATCTGGTCGCCGTCGAAGTCGGCGTTGAAGGCGGTGCAGACCAGGGGATGGAGACGGATGGCCTTGCCTTCCACCAGCACGGGCTGGAATGCCTGGATGCCCAGGCGGTGCAGCGTGGGAGCGCGGTTGAGCAGCACGGGATGGTTCTGGATCACTTCATCCAGCACGTCCCACACTTCGCTGACGCCCTGCTCCACCATTTCCTTGGCCTGGCGGATGGTGGCCGCGTGGCCCTTGTGCTCGAGGCGATTGAAGATGAAGGGCTTGAAGAGCTCCAGCGCCATCTTCTTGGGCAGGCCGCACTGATGCAGCTTGAGATCGGGACCCACCACGATCACGGAACGACCGGAGTAGTCCACGCGCTTGCCCAGCAGGTTCTGGCGGAAGCGGCCCTGCTTGCCCTTCAGCGCGTCGCTGAGGGACTTCAAGGGGCGATTGCTCACGCCGCGCAGCAGGCGACCGCGCTTGCCGTTTTCGAAGAGGGCGTCCACGGCCTCCTGCAGCATGCGCTTTTCGTTGCGCACGATCACTTCGGG
>JAJTBC010000187.1 GCA_021287085.1 Bacillota bacterium
TACTCGGATCGCGGTTCCGATGAAGGGCCGTCGCCCGAAATGGTGCGCCAGGCCACCGAGCTGGTGCCCACCTATCTGGCGGAGCGACAGGCCAAGGGCGAGCGCTACCAGAGCATTCGCATTCAGGGCGAGGTGAAGATCAATGCGGCCCTGTCGCAGCGTTCCGCCATGTACTACCGAGCGGGCAAGGACGAAGTGTGGCCCGGCGCGCCCAACGTCATCATCTGCCCCAACCTCGACATGGGCAACCTGCTGTACCACATCTATTCCACGCGTTTCCCCGAGGCCAAGAAATTCCCGGTGCTCTTCGGCCTGCGCTTCGGTGGGGTGGATCTGCCCATGGATTGCCAGCCCGAGGACATCCGCCTGGCGGTGAAAGCCTCGGCGCTGCGCCTGCACAAGTACGGGGAGTGGAGCCAGACGCCCAAGGATACGTTCTTCCGCACCTTCACGGTGCTGGCGATCAATCCCGGTTCCACCTCCACCAAGATCGCGGTGTACACCGGCGAGCGCGAGCGCTTCACCAAGGAGCTGAAGCACACGTCCGACGAGCTGCGTCCTTTCGATGGCCAGCCCATCACGGCGCAGTTCGCCTTCCGCAAGACCGCCATCGAGACCTTCCTCAAGGAAAGCGGCCTCGACATGGCGCAGATCGATGCGGTGAGCGGACGCGGTGGCCTGCTGCACGCCATGCCCCACGGCACCTTCCGAGTCAACGAACGCATGCTGGCGGATCTGGCGGCCGGCGTGCAGGGACAGCATGCCTCCAATCTCGGAGGTCTCATCGCCCACGAACTGGTGAAGGGCAGCACCAAACCCGCCTTCATCGTGGACCCGGTGGTGGTGGACGAAGTCGCCGAGCGCACCAAGGTCACGGGCGTAAAGGCCATTCGCCGCCGCGTCATCAGCCACGCCTTGAACCAGATCGCCACCGCCCACCGCTATGCGGAAGATCGCGGCCTGCCTTACGAAAAAGTGAATGTCATCGTGGCCCATCTGGGCGGCGGCATCACTGTGGGCGCCCACAAGCACGGACGCTACATCGACGTGAACGATGGCCTTGGCGGCGAAGGCCCCATGTCGCCGGAGCGCGCAGGCTCGCTTCCCGGCTTCGCTTTGGTGGAACATTGCTTCTCTGGCCAGTTCACCAAGGACGAGATCAAGAAGCAGCTTGTAGGCAAGGGCGGCCTTTTCGATCTGCTGGGCACCACCAACATGATGGACCTGGAAACGCGCTACCTGGCGGGCGAAGCCGATGTCATCGCCGTGCTGGACGCCATGGCCTACCAGATCGCCAAGGAAATCACCTCGCTTTGGCCTGCCTTCGACGGCGAGCCTGTGGACCAGATCCTCATCACCGGCGGCATCGCCCGCTGCAAACCCATCATCGACCAGCTCAAGAAGAGCCTGGCCGCCATGCCCGCCGCCATTACCCTCTATCCCGGCGAAAACGAGATGCTGGCTCTCGTCAAAGGTGCCCTGCGCGTGCTCTCGGAAAAGGAAACCGCCAAGGAGTACGTGGGGTAGGACAGGCTTTCGAAAAAATCACTACGAGATGTCTTAACGTCTCGCGTATGGGCAAAGCCAATACCGAGAAGCCACAAATGGCACCAAGAAAAGCCATTCGCTTGGTGCCATTTGTGGTTTTGTGGTGAAGATCGCCTTTAACGGTGCTGCTTCGGTGTTTCCCGACTACAGCGCCGTTTGCAGCACGGTGAGGATCACGGTGTTGACGATGTCTTCGGCGGTGCAGCCTCGGCTGAGGTCGTTGCCGGGCTTCACGAGGCCCTGCAGCACGGGGCCGTTGGCGGAGCAGCCGCCGAAGCGCTCGGCGATCTTGTAGCCGATGTTGCCCGCGTTGAGATCGGGGAAAACCAGCACGTTGGCCTGGCCCGCCACCTTGGAGCCGGGGAACTTCTTCTGGCCGATGGCGGGAATCATGGCGGCGTCGAACTGGATTTCGCCATCCACCTGAAGCTCCGGGCGGCGTTCGCGCACGAGCTTGAGGGCCTCGCGCACCTTGTCCACCTTCTCGTGCTCGGCGCTGCCGGCGGTGCTGAAGGAGAGCATGGCCACCTTGGGCTCCACGCCCAGCATGGCCTTGGCGGTATCAGCAGAGGCAATGGCCACGTCCGCCAGTTGCTCCGCCGTGGGATCGGGCAGCACCGCGCAGTCGCCGAACATCATGGCGCCCTTTTCGCCGAACTTGGGATCGGGATGGATCATCAAGAAGGCGCTGCTCACGGTCTTGATGCCCTTGGCGCAGCCGATGGTAAGCAGGCAGGCCCGCACGGTTTCGCCCGTGGTGTTCAGCGCCCCGGCCACGAAACCATCGGCCTGGCCGGTTTTCACCATCATGCCGCCGAAGTAGAGCGGCGATTTCATGGTCTCCAAGGCCTTGTCTTCGGTCATGCCCTTAGCCTTGCGGGCTTCGTAGAAAGTGTTGGCGAAGCCCTGGAGATCGGCGTCCTGGGCGGGGTTGCGAAGGATCGCCCCTTCCAGGGAAAGCCCCAGTTCAGCGGCGCGAGCCTGCATCTTCGCGGGATCGCCCAGCACCGTAAGGCGGCAAACACCATCGGCCACGAGTTTTGCGGCGGCCACGAGCGTGCGGTCATCCACTCCTTCGGGCAGTACGATGTGGCGCTTCAATTCCTTCGCTCGCGTGCGGAAGGTCTGGAACCAGGTTTCATGAGTGGTGGTCATGGCTTCTCCCTTGTTTCCATTTTCGCAGCAGTCCTCTGGGAAGGAATCACAGTCTGAACCGGATCTTGGGACCTTTCGGAGCGCGGAAAGGCAGGATAAGCGAGTTTTTTTATCATTTTCATGCTGGATGAAATTTTTTTTGGCAAAGGACTACACTGAAAGGCAACTTCTCTTCCCGTGGGTGGACACGCCATGCAACCGTCGCGTTTCCTTGTTTGGAACCTGATCGCCGCGCTGGGCCTCGGCGGGAGTCTGACGGCACAGACTTCGGTCGCGTCCAAGGGGCAGGGGGGGCCTTCGGTCTATACGCGACGCCTCAAGCCCCCGGAACCCCCCACGGGTCTTGATTGGGACGCCCGCATCACGGCGCTGCTGCGGGAAGATCCGGGCGACATTGTTCTCACGGCCGTGGGCGACATGATTTTCAATGAGCCCATCACCCATCTCACGGAACCCGAGCGGCGCGGCATCTTCCGCATCCTGCAGGAAGCCGACGTGGCCTACGGCAACCTGGAATTTTCCATCAACGACCGGCCCGAGCTGCAGCGGCCTTTCTACAATTTCCGCGCTGAAAAGGCCTTCGCGTGGGAGCTGGCCCGCACAGGCATCAACCTCGTGAGCATGGCGAACAACCACGCGCTGGATTTCGGCCCGGAGGGACTGAAGGAATGCCTGCGCAACCTCGATCTCGTGAACATCGATCACGCGGGGGCCGGCCACACGCTGGCGGAGGCGCACGCTCCGGCGTTCCACGCGGTGCAGGGCCAGCATACGAAGTTCGGGCTGCTTTCCTACATGCGGTACTGGTCGGCGAAGTACCGCAGCAAGGATCCGGCAGCTCCTTCGCTGGCCACCATCGATCCAGCGGTGATCCTGGTCATGCAGGATGGGAAAGTGCAGGAGGTTGAAGGCCCTATGAAGGCCGATGTGGAGGCCAGGGAGGACGATATCCTGCTGGCTCGACGACGGGCCGATGTCCTCATGGTGTCGCTCCACAACCACGACGTGAGCCATCATCGCGTGTTCGGCATCCAGGATCGAACCCCACCCAACGACGAGATCATGTTCCGGAAGGCCATCGACGCAGGCGCAGACCTGGTGCTGGGCAGCGGGCCCCACGTGCTGCGCGGCATCGAGATCTACAAGGGGAAGCCCATCTTCTACAGCCTGTCGGATTTCATCTACCAGTACCGCACTCCGAACCGCATTCCCGTGGATCTCATCCATCAACG
>JAJTBC010000299.1 GCA_021287085.1 Bacillota bacterium
GCAAGGAAGATCGCCTCATCTCCACGCCTGATTCCAGGGTGGCCGTGGCCGTGATTCCCACCAACGAAGAACTGATGATCGCCAGGTATACGGCCAAATTCATCTGACCGTCAGAGCATCGAGAAACAGTCCCTCTCACGCGTCACAAGCCCATTGAAGGAAGGGTGAGGTCTGCCTCCCCCTTCCTTCTTTCGGTTATCACCTGGGTTCGCCCCACTGAAGGGTGACGTCATCCGAAATGGACGTCACGACCTCCACATCGCCGGATTGCAGGGCTCGGGGAATATTCACCGGAACACTATGCTTGAGGCCCTCGACATCGGCATCCTGGGAAGCGGCCAAGCCCACCCAGGCGTTTCGTCCTCCTCGCTTGGCTGCGTAAAGACAGCGATCGGCGATCTCCAAGCATTGTTCCCAGGTAAAGAGATTGGGCTGATTAGGCATGAAGGGATAGAAGGAAAAGCCGATGGAACAGCACCGATAAAGCTTGGAGCCCTCTCCCAGGGTGAACACGTGGCGCTCGATTTCGGATCGAATGCGCTCAGCCAGCACGGTGGCTTCCCGACGGGCGGTGTTCCGCGCCACTACCAGGAATTCCTCGCCGCCCCACCGCACCACGGTATCGGTGTCGCGGGTGACACGCTTCAGGATCTCGCCCACCTGCTGAAGCACGCGATCCCCAGCCATGTGGCCGTGATTGTCGTTCACATCCTTGAAGTAGTCGATGTCCACCATGAAGAAGGCCAGATCCACGTTCAGCAGCAGGCGATCCACCGCATCGGTGGCCAGGCTGTGGTTGACCCGCTTCACTTGAGCCACATCCTCAGGCAGGCACACCCACAGGTAGCGACGGTTGCGAAGGCCTGTCAGCGGATCCGTGAGGCTCTGGTTCCGAAGGGCCTCGTTGGCCACCAGCAATTCTTCCGCCTTGGCCTCCACTTCGCGGGTGCGAAGGGCCACGATGGCGCGCAAACGTTCATTGCGATGCCGCAGATGGCTCATGCGCCAGCGCGATAGGATGGTGATCAGTCCTGCCCCTCCCAGGAGCGCGAGCAGCCGGAACCACCAAGTCTCCCACCAGGCCGGAAGGACTTCGAATTCGAAGGAGGAAATGGGTCCCCAATCCCCTTCCCCGATGCGTGAGCGCACATCAAAGCGGTACTTGCCTGCAGAAAGAGAGGCGTAGCGCTCTTCGCGAGTCTCGCTGGGACGCCAATCCGCATCGAGCCCTTCGAGACGAACCTGATAGGCGATGGAGCCTTCCTGGATGTAGGTCAAGCCGGCGAATTGGGCTCTGAAGGTTCCATCCGCCTTGGGTACTTTCGGCATATGCGTCTGGATGGGGTACGACGTGTCTCCCAACTTGCAATCCAGCAGCGCGGTGTATGGAGGTTTGGGAAACCCTCGGTACATCGAGCTGAGGAACTGCACCAGCCCCCCCCCGGTGCCGAACCACACGTCCCCATTCGCTTCGGGCAGGATCGCCATGGCGTTGACATCCTCGCTGATGACCCCTTCGGCACTGGCGAAGCGTTGGACCCGCCCCGAGGAATCGATCATCACCAATCCGGTTGCGAGGCCGACCCAGAAATTTCCTTTCGCATCCTCGGAGAAAAAATAAACCGTCTTGTTGGAGGATACCCAGCGGTCGAGATGCTCCACGATCCTGAAGCCCTCTTGAGAAGAAAACCGTGTGCGAGCCAGTCCGTGAGGCTCGGAATAGGAAATGATCACGTCTCCGTTGCTGGCACAGGTCAGCCCTTCGATGCTGTCATCCCGCAG
>JAJTBC010000309.1 GCA_021287085.1 Bacillota bacterium
CGGCGAAATCGACCTGCGTGACTTTGCCTGGGCGAGGCACGATGCGATAGACCCGCACTGTGGGATGAAGAGACGGGTCATCCAGGCTGGCTTCGTTGAGGCGCAGGGAGACCTCCTGTCCCCGGGGGATGAGGGTGCGGAACACCACTTTGGAATCCTTGATGGTGTTCTCGATCGGTGCATTGCCCAGCCTGAAGCGGGTCTCGTCGATCACCACTTCTCCGGGATCCCGTTTCTGGTTGCCGTTGTCATCCCTGAAAGCCAGCAGGGAAACGGCGCCCTGGCTGCTCATGGCTCGCGCGTTGTGCACCCATTTGCCTGTGCGAGGTTCGCGGCCGAACGAGGCCTGGAACCGCAGATTCAGACTGTAGCCTCCATCCTTGGAGTAGTGGAAATCCAGGCCGTAGCCTACGCCTCCCGTGAGTTTGCTGAGGCTGGCCTGGAGCACGCTGTGCTTCAAATCGGTATCCCGCCCGCGCAGTCCCAGTCGTACCAGCAATCCCGAGGGCAAGGTTCGATTGGTCAGGAAGCTCCATTCGGTGAGCTGGGTGTGTCCTGCCATGCGCGTGGCGCTCACCTGGCCCTGAAAATCGTAATCGCCTCGGCGGAAGGTGACATAGACTTCGCCATCCAGGCTTTTAAGATCCGGGCGCAGATAGTTCTTGGTCAGGCTCAGGGCGGGCGACACCACGAAGGTCGGGTAAGTGATGGTGGCCCGCAGGCTGTCCACGAGGGTTCCGCTTCCTTCCACGAAGCGCTGATCGCTTCGAGACAGCGAAAGCCCCACGGGACGATTGCGGAAGATCCAGTTGCCGGTCCACTGGACCCTCGTTTCGGAGCGGAGATGCTGAGGCTGCAAACCGTAGCCCTGGAAGTCGGTGCGTTCGAAGCCTCGGCGGTATTCCGACCGCTCCAGGCTGAGGCTGGAATAATCCACGCCCGTGCGCAGGATGCCCTGGGCGGCAAGGCCGGCGCGTTGTCCGGGCACGGAATCCTGGGCCACGTTGCCTTGCAGCGAAAGGTGCGAGAACAGCGTTCGCAGGCCCACGCCGGTGTAGGAGTGCACATCGCCATTCGGCGCCGGAACGCGGGCGAACTGGGTACTGCCCGCAAGGTAGGGGGTGAAGCCATACTCCATTTCCAGGAGACTGCTCACTCGGCGCTCCGGAAGGGGCTGCCCCGGCTGCCATCCCATGCTCTGACTCTGGTCTTCGGAAGTGGGCTTGGTGGAGGCCACTCGGTAATAGAAGGTGCCCGGAGGCGGCAGATCGCTGGCGATATCGACCCGGTAGGTTTCTTCGCGCCGCTCGCCGAAAGGGCCATGGAAGATGAGCTTGAACTGGTTGAGGCCGAAGCGCAGCGGGATATCGCGGAACTCGTAGCGGCGATCGGGTCGCGCTCGCTGGTAGCCCAGCAGCGCGGTGTTCTGATAGAGCTCCACGGACCATCCTTCTTCCAGGAGGCCCTGGAAGGTGCGGGTGGCGAACTTGGAGCGATAGCTCATGGGGTAGTTGTCCACGAGGATTCCGCGCCCTCTCGGCAATCCGCCCACCAGATCCAGGGAGGGCACCGCCTGGAGGGAGCCCAGCTCTACGCGGGTGGCGTGCAGTGGGCCCAGCAGCTCGGCATGGGGGTCCTCCCGAAACAGGGAGAACATGCTGTTCTTGATTTGACCGTTGGTGTCGCGAGTGGCGAAGAACAAGGCACTCATCCACGCCAGATCTCCGGCCATCTGCACGGAAACGCTGGGGGAGGAGGAAGAGCCGCCCTGGTTCCGACCCCAATAGGTCGAGAAGTCCACGAAAGGCATGCTGAGGGCGCTGTAGGGCGTGGGCAGGAAGATGCCCACGGGCCGTTCATCCTGGCTGCCCTGGGTCAGGGAGGTGGCCTTCCCTTCCCGCTCCCATTCTTCCTCCAGGGGCAGTCGTTCCCTGGGCGTGATGCGGAGGGACGAGGCCTTTTGATTCACAACCACGTCCAATGGGAACCAAAGGGCGAGCAGGCGGGCATCCACGAATATCTCGCGGCCCTCGCCCACGGCCTGATAGACGCCGAGGGGAAGGCGTCGCCCTTCCACCTCCGCGACCCTGGTCGTGAGATCCAGACGGAATTTACGGTGGGGTGCGATGAAGAAGCCCTCCGCCAAGCCTTTGTCGCCTTCCACGCGGATGCCGAATCCCAGATGGTTGCAAAGTTCCCCCAAGGGAACGAGGGTTCCCCCTGGAATGGGGAAGGCGCTGAGGGGGTCCGCCAAGGGGGTTTTCCCCAAATAGGGTTGCAACAGGATCATTTCGGAAGGATCCAACTTCATGGTTCCCGGTTCTTGGGCCACGGCCACCACCCCGGCGCAAAACGCCAAGGTGAAGCGGGAGCCGCACGGGAACAGACGCATGGGAAGGGGATCAGGCGGGAATGTCCAGGAAGGCCACCACAGGCTCACCCTTGTAGTCCACGGGGGTGAAGATGACCTTGATGCGGGCGCCCTTGAGATCGCCATTCTTGCACTGGTACATAGGCAGGTGGACATTGCGCCAGGGCACATCGGCGTAGATCACGTTGGCCTGGGTTTCCCAGAGCACGGTGCCTTTTCGGAGCTT
>JAJTBC010000311.1 GCA_021287085.1 Bacillota bacterium
GGCGGCTTCTTTCTGGCCGAGTCGGATTTGGCAGGTGGCGCGCATGAGGGCGACCCAACCGCGCTGGCTTTGGCGGGGCTGGGCGGGGTAGAGGGCCAGGGCGTTCTTCCAGTCGCCTTCGGCCACCCGCAGATCGGCCACGAGAATGGTGAGGGGTTCGCGGGTTTCGCCTTTTTCGGGGGCTTTGGCGAGCCAGCCTTCGGCTTCCTGCCTTCGATTGGTGCCGGTTTCGGCGGGGCGGCGCAGGTAGGCGGTGAGCAGGGCGATGCGCTCGGCGCCGGGTTGGGCGCGGCCCAAGGCCTGGCGCAGGGTGCCGTAGTCTTTGGCGTTCCACGCGGCGGCGGCCTTGGCTAGGGCTTCCTTGGGCGAAGCCATGCCCAGGGCCGTGGTTTCGGAATAGCGGCTGGGATCGGTGGCTTCCAGGATCTGTTTGCGCAGGGCGGCTTGTTCGTTCTTGGGTGCGGCCTGGGCCAGAGTATGGGCCGCACTGGGCAGGCCCACCTGGGCCAGGCGCTGGGCCAGGGCTGACCGTTGCTGGGCGCTGAGGGCGGCGATGCCTTCCCCATCCAGGTAGGGCAGGATGGCGTCCACTTCATGGCCTTCCAGCTTTTGTTCGGCGAAGCCGCGCAAGGCTTCGGCCCGCAGGGTGGCCAGCCGCTTTTGGTCCGCTTCTTCCTTGGTGTGGCTGCGCAGTTCGAGGGCGGTGGCCATGGCGTTGTCCCACTGGCCGCCATCGATCTGGCGGCGCAGTTTGAGGAACAGCACCCGGCGGGCGAGATCCTGGCTGGTGCCCGTGGCGCGGATCTCCGCCAGCAGTTGATCGGGGTTGAGGTGTACGCTGGGCTTTTCGCCCTTGAGTTTCCCCTCGGTGAGCAGGGTGGCCAGGGCGAGGCGGGCCTCATCGGCCTCGGGCGTGCCGGGGGCGCTCTTCAGAACGGCCTGGTAGTGGGCCGCGCCCGCCTTGGCATCGCCGCTTTGGGCCAGCACGCGCCCCTGGGCCAGTTCCAGCCTCGGCAGCAGCGCTCCCTGGGGATAGAAGTGGCGGTAGTCGTCCAGGGCCGCCTGGGCCTGGTCCTGCCGCCCCGCCTGGGCTAAGGTTTCCACCATGGCGGCCAGGCCTTTTTCCGTGGGCTGGCCAGTGTTCAGGGGCCGCAGATCGTCCACCACCGTGAGGGCTTTGACGAACTGTTTGCGCTCCACCAGGGACCAGAGCAGAGCCTCCTGGGCGCGGCGGCGAGTCTCCACGGGCAGATCCTGCGAAGCCAGCGCGCGGCCCAATCGCGTTTCCGCTTCGGCATGGCGGCCCTTCTCGCTGGCTTCCTCTCCGAGGATCACCTGGGCTTCGCCCAGGTAGCTGGAGGCAGGCCAGGCCCGTTCCAGCTTCTTGAAGGTGGTCACGGCCTGGGCGCGGCCTTCCAGGCGATCTTCCAACATGGCCTGGGCGAAAAGGGCGAATTCCCGCTCCGGGGCGCGGGTGGAGCGGAAGCGGTGGGCCTTGAGCTTAGCGAGGGCGGCCTGTTGCGTGGCGCGATCATTGGAAGCCAGGGCCTGCTTGGCCTGGGCGACGAGGGCTTGATCCTGGTCGGCGCGGGACGGGGTTTCGGCGGCGCTCGCCACGAGCCCCGGCAGCAGCAGGAGGGAAAGCCTCAGGCGCGCCATCGCGAAAGCAGGGCCTTTTTGGCCCCTTCGAATTCGTCGTCGTTGAGCATGCCCCGGCTCTTGAGCCCCGCAAGGCGCTCCAGATCGGCCAGGGGATCGCCGCCGCCATCGGTGGGCTGGATGCGGTCCGCCAGCATCTCCATGCGGCCTCGGGTGGCTTCCAGTTCCTCCACTTT
>JAJTBC010000318.1 GCA_021287085.1 Bacillota bacterium
CACGGTGCTGACTCAGAACAACGCTGGGGACATCCCTTTCACCCAAGTGCTTCAGAATTGGGTCAACAAGGGGCTCACCTATCGCGTGATGAACGACACCACGGGAGCGACGCCGGGTCAGGGCGTGGCCCAGACGGTCTATGTCAGGCAGACCGGGGGGTTCCCGACCTTCGTGGTCATCGACAAGGATTTCTCTGTGCAGTACATCCAAGGTGGTTTCTCTCAGAGTCGAATCGAAGCCAAGGTGGAGGAACTGCTTTCCAAGTAGGTCTTGTCTGAATGGACGATGGGAGCGCGGAAGCCCCCCTTTCGACGCGCCCATCCTCCTTGCTGATGGAGTCAAGAGATGTTCAAACGCGCATGGGTGATGCTTTCCGCTGGTTTGGTTTCGCTGTCGCTATGGGCGGGCCCTGCGCCGAGCTTCACCCTCAAGGGGCTGGACGGCTCCACGTTCAGGCTGGCGGATCACGTGGGCAAGCAGGTGATCGTCCTGGATTTCTGGGCCACCTGGTGCGGCCCCTGCACGAAATTTTTGAAGAAGCTCCAGGAGATCAAGGAGCAGAGGCCAGATGTGCTGGTGCTGGCCATTTCCATCGACGATGGCCAATCCCTGGACAAGGTGAATCAGTACGTTCGGGGGCGCGGCTTCACGTTCATGGTGCTGTCGGACCCGGATTCCTCGGTGCTTCGGATGTTCAACCCCAGTGCGGGCGTGCCGACCACGGTGGTCATCGATCGGAACGGCAACGTGGCCTACCAGCACACGGGCGCCCTGCCCGGCGATGAAAAGAGCCTGGCCACCAAGCTCGACGAGCTGCGCCGATGATCCGCCGAGGTTCTTTTCTCCTGATGGCGGCTGCGGTCATGGCCCAGGCCCAGAGTTCGTCTCCTTCCATCAGCGTCACCAACGATCTGCTCTATCAGCGGAATTTCGAAGCCGTGGGCGTGGATGGCGCACGGCGCCCCAACCAGTTCCAGGAGCATCTCTCGCTCTTTCTCACCTGGGGCCAATGGTCCGGGGGCCTCACGGTGCGGGACGTGAACTACTACAAGGCCTACGGCGACACCACGCTGGATCAGGCGGACGCTTCGCTGTACCGGGCCTACGCCAAGTTCGTTTCCGGGGGATTCTCCGTGCAGGTGGGGGATTTCAACGCCGTGCTGGGCCGAGGCATGGTGCTTTCGGTGGTCCAGAACGACACCGTGCTGTTGGATTGGACCATCCGGGGCCTGGATGTCCGTTATCTGGGGAAGGGCGCGGATTTCCATGCCCTGATGGGCACGGTGAACAACCACATCCGGCGACTTCCTCCGGGAACCATGGTTTCCGGCCTGCCATTGGCCGAAGGCTTCCGCAAATGGAACGTGGCGGGATTGGAGGGCCAGATCGAGTGGATGAAGGGCAACCGTGTGGGCGCTCGAGCGGCCCTCATCGAGGATGACGGCACGGAGTCGTCCCTCACGCAGACCCTCAAGCTGGTGGCTGGAAATCCTCCCCGGCCCAATGCCGACCGGCGCGTGAGCGAATCCCTGAATCTCGCAGGGAACGGGCTTTGGGGCGTTTTCGACTACTACGTGGAAGCGGCTCAGACGCAGTTTCGCCAGAAGCAGGAAACGCCCTGGACCCTTCCCTGGCCTCGGCCCACGGATCCCACCCGGGGAAGCGGCCTCTACGGGAACATGGTGTTCCATTCCGGGGCCTGGATGGTCATGGCGGAGGGAAAACGGTATCGCCATTTCAACAACGAGTTGAACAATGCGCCCCTGGCGGATCGTGAGACGGAGAAGCTCACCATGGACAACTCAGATGGGCTTCGCCTCTATGCGCACTATTCGTTTCGCGACCCGGACCTGACGCTTTTCGCGAGTGCCGGACGCTGCCGGGAAGGGGATCTCCTCAGCAAAGTGGTGAACGACGGCAGCAGCGTTTTCGGCGGCTTCAAGCTCGAGGACTGGTTCGACCGGCTCGGCGCTTCCTACACCTACGGGCTGAAGACGGTACATCTCCTGGTGGGGCGATACCTGGAAAAGCGCACGGATGCCAGCCTGACCTACAAGTTCACGCCCCTCTGGAGCCTGGATTTCACCCTCAAGGATCGGCGGAAACCCAACTACGGCGAATGGGATCTCACCACCCAGGTGGCCCGATCTCCCTGGGGCGCCCTCTACTTCACCCATCAGTACAGCTCGCGGGTGGAAACGCCCGACAATCCTTCCCCCTGGAAGCGCATGAACAGCGGTGGCATCCGCATCAACCTGAAGAAAGGCTCGTACCTGGATCTTTCCGGCGGGAAGATGCGAGGAGGCGAAGTCTGCGCCGGTGGTCAATGCGTGATGCTTCCGGCCTACCGAGGGTGGAAGATCAGCACGCATATTCGTTTCTGAGGGGCTTTGCCGTGCCATCCCGCCTGGATCCGTGGTGAACTGACTGGGAGGTCTCTATGTTCACCATCGCCCACAGCCCCGATTCCGACGATGCCTACATGATGGCGCCCCTGGCGCTGGGATGGCTGGATGACGACCCCGATCGCCAGGGATTCGCCTTCGAGTTCATCCGCAAGGACATCGAGCGGCTGAATGCCGAGGCTCTGGAGGCCCGCTACGATGTGACCGCCATCAGCTTCGGCGCCTATCCTGAACTGAAGGGCCGGTACGAGCTGCTCACGGCGGGCAGCAGCATCCAGGAAGGCACGGGGCCGCTGGTGGTGGCACGGGAGCCTCTGTCCCCCTCCGAGCTGAAAGGTCGCGTCATCGCCATTCCCGGTCTCCGCACCAGCGCCTACCTGGCCTTGCGTCGCTGGCTGGAAAGCCTTGGGGTGGTCGTTTCCTTCGAGGTGGTGCCCTTCGACAAGATTCTGCCGTCGGTAGCCGAAGGACGCTTCGAGGTGGGGCTGCTCATCCACGAGAGCCAGTTGATGTACCGGGAGGCGGGCCTGCACCTGGTGATGGATCTAGGCCGGTGGTGGAAGGACGCCACGGATCTACCCCTGCCCATGGGCGGCAATGCCATCCGGGCGGAGCTTCCCGTGGAACAGAAGTTGCAATTTGCCCGTCTCATGCGGAAGAGTGTTGCATTGGCCCGCAATCGGCACTGGGAAAGTGTGGACTACGCCCAATCCTTCGGGCGAGGCATGGATCGGGACATGGTGAGCCGCTACGTGCAGGGCTGGGTCAATGAGTTCACCGAGGATCCCGGCCCCCGGGGACGCGAGGCGGTGAGGCGTTTGCTTGGGCTGGAACCCGTCTGGATCCAGGGATAACGAGACAACAAAAAGGCGCCTTCCGGCGCCTTTTTGCGTGAAGCAGGACGAATCTACTTCTTCTTGGTGGTGGTCATGGCCTTGCCGCCTTCGGCGGGGCCATGGCAATCCTTGCACTGCTCGACTTTGTACTTGGCCGTCATTTCGTTGGAGGCCTTGGTGTACTTCTTGGAGGTGGGGCTGCCTTCGTGGCAGGCCGTGCACTTGGCGCCCTTCACGTAGGTGGGCTTGGCATAAGCGGCGCTGACGACGAGAAGAGCGGCGGCGGCAAGGATGAAACCACGCATGGAAAACTCCTGAGAAAAGGACCGGTGTGGTCCGGATGAAAAAGACACTAGAAAGAACGATGCCAACCTGGGCTGTTTCCCTAGCCTATCGTCGAAGTACACGGGGGGGAATAGTTTCAAGCACGTTTTTTCGAGGACCTCTGAGTGATACTGAATGGGTCGTTTCGGAGTTTCCATGACCCTCGTCACCTCCCACCACCCCACGGCCTCCCATGATCTCACGGGCTGGCATGCCCTTCACGAAGAGGCGCTTCAACGGCTGAACGCCCTGGAAGCGGCCCTCCATGCGGAGGACTGGCAGGGAGTGGATCGCGCCAGTCAGTGGGTCTATGCGGTATTGCGCCCTCATAACGAAGGAGAAGAGCGCGAACTGTTCCCCATGCTCGAGGAAATCGGCGCAGAGCAGCTTTACGAGCAGCTTTCCAGCGAACACCGCGAGATGTGGGACCTGAACCTGCAGTTGCTGGCCGCCATCGACGAGGGCCGCGCCACGGATGTCGCCCAGGTCAAGATGCTGGCGGGTCGTCTGCTGGCGCTGATCCGCTCCCACATCGACACGGAAGAACATCTGATGCTGCCCCTGCTGCGGGGGCGCAGCCTGTGGCCTTCGGAGGAGGTCACCGAGGATGGCTACCTCATTCTCGAAAAGGAGCTGGTGGCGCCGGATACGTGGTCCTTCGTGGTGCAGGCGCCCCTCATCGCCCGGGGTCGCAAGCCCGGGCAGTTCATCATGGTGTCGCCCTTTCCCACCAGCGAGCGCATTCCGCTCACCCTGGTGAACGGGGATCCGCGCAAGGGCTGGATTCGCTTCGTGGTGATGGCGGTGGGCGCCACCACGCGCGCCATGTGCAAGCTCTCCGCAGGCGATTCCCTCTACTCCGTGGCAGGCCCCATGGGACGCCCCACGGAACTGGTGGACGAAGGCACTGTGGTGCTGGTGGCGGGAGGCTACGGTGCGGGCGCTGTCCTGACGGCGGCGGAAGTGCTGAAGGCCAGGGGCCAGCGGGTGGTGAGCATCCTGGGCGGTCGCACCAAGGAACGCGTGCTGCTCACGGAGGAACTGGGCGCCGCTTCCGATGAACTCATCATCACCACCGACGACGGCTCCTGGGGCCGCAAAGGGGTGGTAACCGAGGCCCTCAAGGAAGTGATCGACCGCGAGCAGGTGGCGGAAGTGGTGGCCGTGGGCCCCATGCCCATGATGGAAGCGGTCGCCAATCTCACCAAACCCTATGGCATCTTCACGCTGGTGAGCCTCAACGCCATGATGGTGGACGGCACGGGCATGTGCGGCGGATGCCGCGTGGCCGTGGGCGATCAGGTGAAGTTTGCCTGTTTCGACGGCCCGGATTTCGATGGCCACAAAGTGGATTTCCAGATGCTGAAGATGCGGCAGAACTGGTATTGCGAGGATGAGAAAGAGGCGGGAGAACACGCCTGTCGCATCGGCCGCAACACCGGCGCGCCCAAGGTGGATGCGGATCTCCCGGTCATCGAGCCCGTGGCGGATTTCGATTGGCGCGCTACCGATTTAGCCGCGCTCAAGGCGCCCCAGCGCATGAAGATCCCGCGGCAGGAGATGGCCTGCCAGGAAGGGCCCATCCGCATCAACAACTTCGACGAAGTCTCCCTGGGCCTCAACGCCGATCAGGCGCAACTGGAAGCGGCCCGCTGCCTCCAGTGCAAGAAGCCCGCCTGCGTGGATGGCTGCCCCGTGGGCATCGATATTCCGGCCTTTCTCAAGGAAATCGAGGCGGGACGGCCCGTGGAAGCGGGCCTCATCCTCAAGCGGTACTCCGCGCTGCCCGCCGTATGCGGCCGCGTCTGTCCCCAGGAAAAGCAATGCGAGGCCCGCTGTGTGGTGGGCATCAAGGGCGAATCCGTGTCCATCGGCCGCCTGGAACGCTTTGCCGCCGACTCCCTGCTGGAAGGCGACTCCAAGCTGCCGGAGGTGGCAACGCCCACGGGCAAGAAGGTGGCCATCATCGGCGCCGGTCCGGCCGGATTGGCCGTGGCGGGGGAACTGGTGCAGAAGGGCCACGAGATCACGGTCTTCGATGCCCTGCACAAGCCCGGCGGCGTGCTGCTCTACGGCATCCCCGAATTCCGTCTGCCCAACGCCATCGTGGATTCCGAAGTGGAAGCCCTCCGCCGCCTGGGCGTGAAGTTCGTCATGAACACCATCGTGGGTCGCGCCATGACCCTCGACGAGCTGCGCCAGGAATACGATGCGGTGTTCATGGGCACGGGCGCGGGCCTGCCCAAGATGCTCGGCATTCCCGGCGAAGAGTTCAAGGGCGTCTATACCGCCAACGAATTCCTCACCCGCGTCAACCTCATGCGCGCCGATCTGTTCCCCCACTACGGCACGCCCATCACCGTGGGCAAGCACGTCATCGTGGTGGGCTGCGGCAACACCGCCATGGATGCGGCCCGCTGCTCCAAGCGCCTGGGTGCCGACGTGACCATCGTCTATCGCCGCTCCGTGAACGAAAGCACCGCCCGCAAGGAGGAGCTGGAACACGCCATGGAAGAAGGCATCGAGTTCCGCTGGCTCACCACGCCGCTCACGTTGCTGGGCAACGAAAAGGGCTGGATCACCGATGCTGAGTGCGCGCTCATGGAGCTGACCGAGCCCGGTCCCGACGGTCGTCGCGGGGTGCGGGACACGGGCCAGCGTGAAATCCTGCCCTGCGACACCCTGATCGTGGCCCTGGGCTGCGCCGTGAATCCGCTCATCTCCCAGACCGAAGAGCGCCTGAAAACCTTGAAGGGCGGCGTGGTGGTGGTGGATCAAACCACCGGTGAAACCACCGTTCCCGGCGTGTACGCGGGCGGCGACGTCATCACCGGCGGCGCCACCGTGATCCTGGCCATGGGCCAAGGACACCGCGCGGCGGAAGCCATGCACCGCAGACTCATGGGCGCCTGAAGACTCTCCAGGCGCTTCCGACTTCAACCAACCTCAGTAGTTCAGCACCCGCATGGTGTTGGTGCTTCCGGCAGACCAGAGGGGATGGCCCAGGGTCATCACCACGCGGTCGCCGGGCTTGAGGTCGTGTTCCGCCTTCAGCACCGGTTCCACGGAAGCCACCATTTCGGAGAGGTGCTCGGTCCGTTCCACCACCAGACTTCGCACCCCGCGCAACAAGCTCATGCGCCGAGCATTCTTGGGATCGGTGGTGGCGCCCACCACGGGCGTGTTTCCCGCCAAGCGGCTCACCATGCGCGCGCTGCCGCCGCCTTCCGTGAACACCAGCAGCAGCTTGGCCTTCAGTTCTTCCGCCGTGTGGCAGGCGGCGAAGGCCACGGAAATATCGGTGCGGGAGGTGTACCGTTCCGGCAAACGATCCGCTCGTCGCTGCAGGGACACGGGCACATGCAGATCGGCGTCCTCGGCGATGCGCGCCAGCCATTGGGTGGCTTCGAAAGGATAGTGTCCCGCCGCACTTTCGGCGCTGAGCATCACCGCGTCGGTGCCATCCCAGATGGCGTTGGCGATATCACTGGCTTCCGCACGGGTGGGCTGGGGATTCTCGATCATGCTCTCCAGCATCTGCGTGGCGGTGATGACGGGCTTGAGGGCCTGCCGGGCCATCTGGATGATGTGCTTCTGGAGGCTGGGCACTTTCTCCACGCCCAGTTCCACGCCCAGATCCCCCCGCGCCACCATCACGCCCCAGGCGCTTTCCAGGATTTCGGGCAGGTGATCCAGAGCCTGAGGATGTTCGATCTTGGCGATGACAGGCTGGTTGCCGCCATAGGCGCGGATGGTGGCCCGCAGCGCCTGCACATCGGTGGCGCGGCGCACGAAACTCTGGGCGAAGAGATCCACGTCATGCTCCACGCCCCAGCGGATGTCTTCGAGATCCTTGGGCGTGAGCGGATCGAAGGCCACGTCGAAGCCGATGGGATGTACGCCCTTGCGCGGCTTCAGCAGCCCGCCCACCTTCACGGAGGCCACCAGGTAGCCGCTGCGCACTTCCGTCAGTTCCAGCACCAGGTTGCCGTCGTCCAGCACCCACGTCTGACCGCTCTTGGCGCCTCGGAAAAGCTCCGCGTGGGGAAGGGGCACGGCCCAGGCATAGCCGGAGGGGGGCGCTCCTTCCGCCGGATACAACACGCCCACGGAACCCGTGGGAAGTTCTTGATTCTCCATGCGCCCCACGCGCCACTTGGGGCCTTGGAGATCCAGGAAGATGGGGATCTTGCGCCCCAACCGCTCCGCCGTTTCCCGCACCAGCTGATAGAACGGCGTGCGTTCTTCAGGCGTGGAGTGGCTCGCGTTGATGCGCACTGCATCGGCGATTTCCAGCACGGCCTCCAGGGGACCGCCATTCAGCAACGCCGGTCCCACCGTGACGACAACCTTGGTCTTACGCATGTTTTCCTCCGCCTTTCCGCACTCTTTCCACGGTCATTCCACCGTTTTTTCCGCAGATGGGGAAGCAAAGATTCGGTGAAGAAGCCATTCCCCCACGTTCTTTTCGATGCTACCTTCGACCCTCGCAAACGTCTCTCGAGATGTGAGTCAGGAGTGGTGTCCGATGCGTTATCGGCTGCAAGAACTGGTCGAGGAAATGGTGAAGTGCGGAATCCCGCTGGAATTGGCCAGGCGCGAGTTCGAGCGCGTCTATCTGGCGCAGGTGGTGGCAGCCCACGAAGGCAATCAGAGTGCGGCGGCGCGCGCCCTGGGCATCCACCGCAACACCCTTTCCAAGAAGCTCGAGCCGACGGCCTCCCCTCTGCGTTATCCTAAAATCTGCTGCTGAGGAGCGTTCCGAGTTCCCTGGACTCTCCCGGCGATTCCTGTGGAGGGTTTCATGACCAAGATCGGCATCAACGGATTCGGACGCATCGGGCGCATGGTGTTCCGTGCGGCGGCCAAGCACTTCCCAGAATTGGAAATCGTCGGCATCAATGACCTGCTCGAACCCGATTATCTGGCCTACATGCTCAAGTACGATTCCGTGCATGGCCGATTCCAGGGCGATGTGAAGGTGGAGGGCAACCACCTCATCGTCAACGGCAAGAAGATTCGCCTTACCGCCGAAAAAGATCCCGCCGCCCTCAAGTGGAACGAGATCGGCGCCGAGATCATCGTCGAATCCACGGGCATCTTCCTGGAAAAGAGCGGCGACAAGGGCGCGGACAAGCATCTGCAGGCTGGCGCCAAGAAGGTCATCCTTTCCGCTCCCAGCAAGGACGACACGCCCATGTTCGTCTATGGCGTGAACCACGACAAATACGCCGGTGAAGCCATCATCAGCAACGCCAGCTGCACCACCAACTGCCTGGCGCCCCTGGCCAAGGTGCTGCACGACAGCTTTGGCATCAAGCGCGGCCTCATGACCACCGTGCACGCCGCCACCGCCACCCAGAAGACCGTGGACGGTCCCAGCAACAAGGATTGGCGCGGCGGTCGCGGCATCCTGGAGAACATCATTCCTTCCTCCACCGGCGCCGCCAAGGCCGTGGGCAAGGTCATTCCCGAGCTGAACAAGAAGCTCACGGGCATGTCCTTCCGCGTGCCCACCAGCGACGTGAGCGTGGTGGATCTCACGGTGGAGCTCCAGAAGGAGACCACGTACGAAGCCATCTGCGCTGCCATGAAGGCCGCCAGCGAAGGCCCCCTCAAGGGCGTGATGGGCTACACCACGGAAAAGGTCGTCAGCACCGATTTCCGGGGCGAGAGCTGCACCTCCGTCTTCGACGTGGACGCGGGCATCATGCTCGACCCCACCTTCGTCAAGCTGGTTTCCTGGTACGACAACGAATGGGGCTATTCCTGCAAGGTGCTGGAAATGGCCAAGGTCATGGCTTCGAAGTAAGGTCGCCTTTCACGCTGCAAGAAGGCCGGTCTTCGGACCGGCCTTCTTGCTAGTTCTGGGCGGACTGGGGCGGAGCGGCTTCCTTTTCCAGCCAGGCTTTCAGCAGTCCCAGGTGCTCCAGGGTCGCGAAGGCGGTGGCATCGACGTCGTCCACATGCTCGTAGATCCAGGTGTCGGGGCAGGGAATGTGAACGGCGCGGGCGCCCAGGGCGAGGACGGGAAGGATATCGGATTTCACGGAGTTGCCCACCATCAGGAAGGTTTCCGGGGCGAGCCCATGGCGCTGAATGATATCCCGATAGGTGGGCACGTCCTTTTCGGGGACCACTTCCACGATGGGGAAATAGGCATCGAGGCCGGAACGGGCCAGCTTGGCTCGCTGATCCAGCAGATCCCCTTTTGTGATGAGCATCAGGCGGTAATCGCTCTGGAGTTCCGCAAGAGCCGCCTGCACATGAGGCAGCGGCTCCACGGGATGGGCCAGCATGTCCCGTCCGAGATCCACCAGCCGTTGGATATCGCGGCCCTGGATCTGCCCTTCGCTTAGTTCGATGGCCGTTTCGATCATGGACAGCACGAAGCTCTTCACGCCGTACCCGAAGTGGGCGAGGTTGCGCATTTCCGTGGCGAAGAGGCGTTCCTGGATCCACTCCGCGTCGTGATAGGCCGACATCAGATCCCGGAAGAACGCCTCGGCGCTGCGGAAATGGCGCTCGTTGGGCCAAAGCGTATCGTCGGCATCGAAGGCGATGGTGCGGATCATGGGCTTCCTCAGTCTCTACGGTGCCATCAAACCGCCAGGAGGAGGCAGGGCTCCGCGTCGGTATGCGAGGATGGATCGGGAGGGTTTCGTGAGGCTGGCCATCAATGGCATGGGGCGCGTGGGCCGCCTGCTGCTGCGACAACTGGCGCGTTGTCCCGAGGTGGAGCTCGTGGCGGTGAACGATCTCATGCCTGCGAAAACCCTGGCCCATCTGGTGCGACACGATTCGGTGCATGGATGGGCTTCCTTTCGGGTACGGGCCGAGGGGGAGACGCTCTGGCTGGGAGATCGGCCGGTGCCGGTGTTCCAGGAGGCTGACCCCACGCGCGTGCCTTTTCCCCAGCGGGGCGCCGAAGGGGTGGTGGAGTGCACGGGCCGGTTCACCGATCGCGCCGGCGCTTTGCTGCATCTGCGGGATGGCGTGAAGCATGTGGTCGTCAGCGCCTTCATGACGGACCCCGATTTCACGGTTCTTCCAGGCCTCAACGATGCGGAGCTCGATCTGGAGCGCCATCGCATCCTTGCCATGGGCAGTGCCGCTTCGCACGGATTGGCCATGATGGCCGAGGTGCTGCATCGGGGGTTCGGGCTGCGCCACGGCCTTTTCACCGTGGTGCAGAGCTACACCAGCGATCAGAGCCTGCTGGACCTGCCCCATGAGGACCCGCGCCGGGCCAGGGCCGCCAGCCAGAGCATGATCCCGGCCCGCACCACGGCGGCCCGGAGCGTGGATCTGGCGCTTCCGGCATTGCGCGGACGGCTGGCAGGCACCGCGGTGCGCGTGCCCACGCCGGATGGCCTGCTGACGGATCTCACAGCCTGGGTGGAGCGGGGAATCACCGCCGAGGCCGTGAACGGAGCCTTTCGGGAGGCCGCCCAGGGGCCTTTGAACGGGCTGCTGGAGGTGCTGGACGAGGAACTGGTCAGCACGGATCTGCTGGGGATGGAGGCCAGTTGCCTGTTCGATCCCTTCCTCACCCGGGTCATGGAAGGGCCCTTGGTGAAAATCCATGGGTGGTGCGACAACGAATGGGCCTACGTCACGCGGTTGCGGGAGTTGCTGCTGCGCCTGGAGGCACGGCCATGATCGGCATCAACGGCCTGGGGCGCATCGGTCGCTTGGCGGCGCGGCAGCTGGCTCGCCGAGGGCCGGGCCACCTCGCGGCCATCAATGATCCGGCCGGATTGGAGATCCTGGTGCACCTGCTGCGCTACGATTCGGTGCACCGCATGGAGCCCCTGCGGGTGGAAGGCGAGCGGAGAGGCGATCAGGATTTCCTGGTGATCGAGCAGGAGGGCCAGGTTCAACGCGTGCCCCTGTTCCATCACCGCGATCCCGCGGAAATCCCATGGGACCGAACCTCGGCCCAGGTGGTCATCGAATCGTCGGGGCGCTTCACCCGCCGCGCCGACGCAGCCCGCCATCTGCGGGGGGCCGTGGGCCACGTGGTCATCAGCGCCCCCAGCCCCGATCCCGATTTCACGGTCATCGCGCCCGTGAACGGCCGTCAATTTGATTTCGAGAGCCATCGCGTGGTGTCCAACGCCAGCTGCACCGCCCACGCCACTGCGCCCATGCTGGCGGTCCTGGAAGACGCCTTCGGCCTTGAGAGCAGCACCATGAGCACCGTGCATGTGGCCACCAACGACCAGCGGCTGGTGGATGCGCCCCATGGGGATCTGCGCCGGGCCAGGGCGGCCATGATCGGCATCCATCCCACCACCAGCAGCGCCTTCGGGGCCCTGAAGCAGGCGCTGCCTTGGCTGAAGAAGGATTTCGATGGCTGGGCGCTGCGGGTGCCCACGCTCAGCGTGAATCTCGTGGACCTCACGGCCCTGGTGAAGCGCGACGTCACCGTGGAAGCCGTGAACGCGGCCTTCCGCGAAGCCTCGGAAGGCGCCATGAAAGGCATGGTGGGCCTCGCCGAAGCGCCCCTGGTGAGCTGCGATTTCACCGGACGGCGCGAGAGCGTGGTCATGGATCTGGAATTGACCCAGGTGCTGGGCGGGCGCCTCCTCAAGGTCTTCGGATGGCACGACAACGAAACGGCCTACGCCACTCGGTTGGTGGAACTGGTGGAAGGATGGGTCGGGAGGGCGGGAAGATGAAGACCGCGATGGCTTCATGCTCATTGTTGGGAGTTCCCATGCGTTTCAGCCTGCTTGTTCTCGGATTGCCAAGCCTCGTTCTGTGGGCCGCGCCGCCCGCTTTCACGGCCAAGAACGCCCTGGATGCGGAATGGAAGCGCCAGCCTTCGGCCCTGGCCGACATCGATCCAACGCGCCTTTCCGCCCCGGATCGGGCGCGATTCGAGCTGGCTCGGCGGCGC
Source organism: Bacillota bacterium (assembly GCA_021287085.1). GTDB lineage: Bacteria > Acidobacteriota > Holophagae > Holophagales > Holophagaceae > JAYREN01. The sequence continues at coordinate 12,472 of JAJTBC010000318.1, forward strand.
ATCGAAGGGCCTGACGCCCCGCGCCTGTTGCCACCGGAGCTGGATCAGCCCACGGTGGAAGCCTGGGAAGCCAAAGCCGTCCAGGCGCGCACCGCCCAGGAGCGTTTCGAGGCGCTGTTCTTCCTCAATCGACTGAAAAGTCCCCAGGCGCTGACCGCCCTCAAGGGGCTGAAGGCCGCCGATGCCGCCACGTGGCCCACGCATCTGCATTTGGAAATGGCGGTGGCCGCTGCCCAGGTCAATGTCCAGGCCATGGGCGGCACCGTGGATGACGAACTGCGCGGTTTCCTGGAGGCGCTGAAGAAGGCCGGAAAGGTCGATCCCATGCGGGAAGAGGCGGCCCGGTTGAGGGTTCGGCTCGCCCACCCCAATCCCGATCCCGCGTCCTTCCTGCCCACCCGCAACCTGTTGGCCCTGGATGTGGGGCTGCGCTACTGTCCCTGGGAGCTTCGCCAGAAGGCCCATCGCGCGTGGCTGCTGGAACTCCTGAAGACGCGGGAAACCTGGGATCCCTGGACCG
>JAJTBC010000322.1 GCA_021287085.1 Bacillota bacterium
GTCCGGCCCGCAGGCCCACCAGCACCCCAAAGAACATGAGAACCACGTGGGAGATCAGGAGCGGCGCGGGCACGGGATCCTTGTAGCGGAGCCTCACTTCCCCTTGGGCGGGCAGGCGCTGAGAGCCGCTGGGTGTGGCAAGTTCCAAGTGATATTCCAATTTTCCCGCCGCAGGCTGAATGGGCAGATAGGCCGCCCGTTCCGGCACGCCTTGGCGCGTTTCCGGTTGAAGCGCCACGCGGGTCCACGGTTCCTGGGTGGGAAAGCGCCGATACACCACTTCTCCGCTCACGGCCGCGCCGGGATCGGGCATGGCCACGCGAGCCTGGGTGGTGGTGGTTTCGCTGCGGATCAGCTTGAGGCGCAGCTTCTGACCGTTCACCTCCGCCTGAAGGCGCTGCGGGTAGGTAGGGCCCGTGGCCCGCTGGTACACCGCCGAAGCCAGCATGAGCACCAGCGCCAGCAGCCCCAGAAAAGCCGAACGCATTCTATTGCCACCCATGAAAGCTCCCGAAACGTTCATTGGAGCATACCCTGCTCCCGCATCTGCGATTGGGTGCCTCCGCAGATGCCTCGCCTCATGTGGTAAGTTCAGAAGTGGGATTCGAAAATCTATGAAGCGCAGGTGGTTCAAGCTCGGGATGGGATGTGCGGCTCTGGGCCTTCTGGGGGCCGAACCGACTCCGTTGCAAGCCCACCGGACGCGGCTGCCCGTGGTCGTGGACGGAAAGCTTAGCGAGGCGGCCTGGTTCCACAAGCCGATGTACAAGGGGTGCTTCACGCAGTCGTGGCCCGAGTACGGAAAGCCCGCCACCCTGGAAACCAGCCTGTGGGTGATCTACGACGACCGCTTTCTCTATGTGGCCGCCCGCATGCACCATCCCAAGGGCCAGGCCAAGGTCATCCATCGTCTCCATCGCCGGGATCAGGACAGCGCCAGTGATTGGTTCCGGGTCTACATCGACAGTTTGAAGGATCGCCGCACGGCCTTGGGCTTTGCCGTGAATGCCGCAGGCGTGCAGCGGGATACGCTGCATGTGGGCGATCAGACCAGCGGCGATGCGTCCTGGGATGGCGTGTGGGAATCCGCCGTGAGCCGCGACGAGAACGGATGGACCGCGGAGCTGAAGATCCCTCTTTCCCTGCTCCGCATCCAGCCGGGTGGCGGGCCACAAACCTGGGGCATCAACTTCTCCCGCTCTGACCAAGGGCCCGTGCGCGAGTACGCCTTCCTGGCGCTGCCGCCCCGAGGCACTCAGGAATTCGTATCCTATTTCCCCGAACTCGTAGGCATTGAAGACCTGCAGCCCCGCCCGCGCCGGGAGATCACGCCCTACGTGAGCGCCCAGTGGAAGGCCCAGACCACGCGCCCTTTCGATGATCGCGGCTTCACCTGGCGCGCAGGCTTCGACGCCTCGCTGGGGCTCACCAGCGCCTCCCAGCTCAACCTCACGGTCTATCCCGATTTCGGCCAAGTGGAAGTGGATCAGGCCGTACTCAACCTCAGCACGTCTGAAACCTACTTCCCCGAAAAGCGTCCCTTCTTCCTGGAAGGCATGGAACTGTTCCAGGTGGCGGGCAATACCCTCTTCTACAGCCGCCGCGTGGGCCGTGGCCTGGGTGATCCGCCGCTGGATGCGGGCGAAGCGCTGCTGGACCGACCCCAGGCCACGGATATCCAGGGTGCTGTGAAGTACACCGGCAAGTTCAGCTCCGGTCTCCAGATCGGAGTGCTGGGAGCCTCCGTGGCGCCGACCCACGCGCAGATCCGAACGGCCCAAGGCGAGGTGGTGTCCCGGGAGCTTTCGCCCACCACGGGCTACGGCGTGATGCGGGCGCAGCAATTGCTGGACGAACGGGGCAGCTTCGTGGGCCTGTTCGCGGGCTTCGCCCAGGCGGCCAGCGGTCGGCAAGGCCAGACCCAGGCGCTCGATGGTGCCTACAAAAGCGCCGATCGCAGCACCACGGTGGAAATGGCGTTGGCCCGCAGCCACGCAGGGCCCGAAGGCGATCAGGCCACCGGGATGCGAGAACGCCTGCGGCTCAACCAGCAGTGGAAGAGCGGCTGGCGAGCCGATCTCACCCTCGTGAACACCGAGCGCACCTACCAACCCAATGATCTGGGCTACCTGGACCGTCCCGACGAGCGGATCGTGGCCGCTTCCACCGCTCGGCGCTGGGATCAAACGTCCGGGATCTTCCGCAACTGGGAATGGGGCGTATGGTCCCAGGAAAGCCGCAACCAGGAAGGCCGCACGTACCAGCGGGGCGCCAGCACGTGGTTCAGGACGGACTTCACCAACTTCTTCAGTTTCCGTGCGGAAACCGGCCTGAACTTACCCGTGGAGGATGACCGCGAGCTGCGCACCTTCTGGAATCCCGTGCGCAAGTACCTGCGCGTGGAGCGGCGCCCCTGGGGACAGGTGGGCTTTGACAGCCCCGGCAACCGGCTGTGGTACGTGAATGCCTCCCTTTCCCGCTCGTGGTACAGCGGCGGTCCCAGCACGGCGTTCAGCTTCTATCAGAACCTCAAGCTCACCTCCGCGCTGGAAGTGCAGCTCGATACGCGCCTGAGTCGGGATGAAGGCATCCTGCGGTACCTCGAAACCCAAGGCGAAACGCCCGTGGTGGGCCAGCGCAGCATGTCGCTGTTCAACCAGACCGTTCGCGTGGCCTACGCCTTCAGCCCAGGCCTGTCGCTGCAGTTCTTCACCCAGCTCCTGGCAGCCACCTGGGCCTTCCGCGAGGTGCAGGCCTACGTGGACGACGATACCTTGACGCCCGCCATGGCTCAGGGCCCCACGGCCCTCAGCGACCGGCTCTGGAACGTCAACCTCATCGGGCGCTGGGAGTTCCGCCCCGGCAGCACGGTTTTCCTCGTGTACACCCGAGGCGCCCACACCAGCGACCCCATCAGCCCCGGCAATATCCACGCGCCTCTGAGCCCCGTGCCGGATCTCGCCATCCTCCGCACCCTGCCCGCGGACGAGGCGCTGCAGGTGAAAGTCAGCTGGCTGTTCCGGTGAAGCGTTTCCACTGATCGCAGCGAAAAGTATTCACCACGGAGACACGGAGGAACACGGAGAAAAAGCACGGAGAAGATCACGGAGAAAATGATCTTGTGCGCTGACCCACCCGAATTCGTTCGCGGCTATGTGGAACGCTCGGGTTTGTCTCGCTGGTTGGGCGGGCGCGGTCATCGTTCGATGCGCACGCGCATCTTTCACCGCTCACGCCCTCGGAACAGCGAAATGCCCAGCAGCACGGCGCCGCAGACGATGGCGCTGTCGGCGAGGTTGAAGGTCCAGTAGTGCCAGCCGAAGAGAATGAAATCCAAAAAATCCACCACGTGGCCATGGACCAAGCGATCCAGGCTGTTGCCCAGGGCGCCGCCCAGGATGAGTCCTAGCGCCCATCGCTGGAGGGTGGGGGTTTCGGCCTTGAGCAGTTCGCGACCGAAGTAGATGATGGCCACGAGGCTGGCGAGGATGAAGATCGCCGTGCGAAGGCCCGCGTGGGCTTCGGAAAGAAAGCCGAAAATGGCGCCAGGATTGAAGCCCAGGGTCAGGTTGAAGAAGCCGGCAATGACGGGCTTCACCTCGCCCGGTTGAAAGCGGGCAAGGATGGCCCATTTGGAAACCCAATCCAGGCCCAGCACGACCAGGGGCAGCAGCAACCAAGGGAAACGGCGCTTCATGCCTGCTCCATGCGGATCACGTCCCAGCAGCGGGCGCAGAGCGCGGCATCATCGCCTTCGCCGCGGCCGCCCAGGTGATTCCAGCATCGGGGGCACTTCTCGCCTTCGTGCGCCTTTACCTGCACATCCAGACCGGAACCTTCCACCATGTGCCAGCCCGACACCACCATCAGGTCTTCCAGGGACTCGCCCAGGCGCTCCAGGGCCGCCTTCTCGTCAGCGCCCAGGGTGACCGTCACATCGGCGTCGAGGCTGGTGCCGATGGTCTTGGCGGCGCGGTGGGGTTCCATGGCCCCCTGCACCGCTTCCCGCACTTCCCACAGCGTGGTCCACTCCGGCGAGAGCGGCTCGGCTTCGGTTTCAGGGAATCGCTGTTCGAACACAAAGCCTTCGACGCCGGGCAGGTGTGACCACACTTCGTCCGCCGTGAAGCTGATGATGGGGGCCATGAGGATGCTCAGGCCTTCGGCCAGACGATGGCACACGGTGCGGCAACTGCGGCGGCGCGGGCTGTCCAGCGCGTCGCAATAGAGCCGATCCTTGATGATCTCGAAGTAGCGGCTGGAAAGCTCCAACTGGCAGAACGAGAGAATGGCCTGGGAAGCGGTGATGAAATCGAAGGCTCGGTAGGCCTCGCGCACCTGGGCGGCGAGCCGCAGGAAAGCGTTCCACACCCAGCGATCCACGGGCGTCCACGCGGATTCGGGCTGATGGTCCTGGACGGGATCGAAATCGGCCAAGGCTCCCAGCAGGAAGCGCAGGGTGTTGCGGATCTTGCGATAGGCGTCGGCATTGCGTTCCAGGATGTCCTTGGAAATGCGCACGTCGTCGCGGTAATCCACGCTGGCCACCCACAGGCGCAGGATGTCGGCGCCCAGGGTCTTCATGATTTCGTCGGGCGTCACCACGTTGCCCAGGGACTTCGACATCTTCTGGCCCTTGCCGTCCAGTACGAAGCCGTGGGTCACCACGGTGTCGTAGGGCTTGCAACTGCTGGCGGCGAGGTTGAAGAGCAGCGAGGAATGGAACCACCCGCGATGCTGATCGGAGCCTTCCAGATAGATGAACTTCCCGTAATCGGCTTCGTTCAGCTCCGGGCTGATCTCCACCACCACCGTGGCCGACACGCCGGAATCGATCCACACATCGAGAATGTCCGTTTCCTTCTGGAAGCTGGTGGAACCGCAGTGGGCGCAGGTCGCGCCGTCGGGCTTCAACTGTTCCAGCGGCAGATCGGGCCAGGCTTCGATGCCCGCCGTTTCGATGACCGCAGCGGCCTTCTGAAAGATTTCGGCATTCACCAGCGGCTCGCCACATTCCGTGCAGCGCAGCACCGTGATGGGCGTGCCCCAGCTTCGCTGGCGCGAGATGCACCAATCGGGACGGCCAGAGATCATGGCGTGGATGCGGTTGCGGCCCTGGGCAGGCACCCAGGTGGTGGCGTCCACGCCCTCCAGCCCCAGTTCCCGCAAGCTCTTGCCGGTGCCCTGCACCTCGTCGTCCATGGTGATGAACCACTGTTCCGTGGCGCGGAAGAAAATGGGCGTCTTGGTGCGCCAGCAGTGGGGATAGCTGTGTTCGAGCTTTTCTTCGTGGAGCAGCGCGCCCATGGCCCGCAGTTTTTCCACCACGATGGGATTGGTGTCGAAGATGTTCTTGCCTTCGAGATCGGGATCGTTGACGGCGGCAACGAAGCGCCCATCAGGGCCCACGAGCTGGAGCAGCCCCAGATGATGGGCGAGATTGAAGTCGTCCACACCGTGGTCCGGCGCCGTGTGCACCAAGCCCGTGCCAGTATCGGCAGTGACGTAATCGGCCATGAGCACGGGGGATTCGCGGTCGATCCAGGCGTGGCGCGCCTTGAGGCTCTGGAAGGCCAGGCCCTTGCGGGTGGCGCGAATGTGCAGTTCGACCCCCAGCTTCTTCTGGAAATCCTCCAGCAGCGGCACCGCCACGATGTAATGGCGCTCCCCGGCCTTCACCACGGCGTATTCCATATCAGGGTGCATGGCGATGGCGAGGTTGCTGGGCAAGGTCCAGGGCGTGGTGGTCCAGATGGGCAGGAAGAGCGGCGTGGGCAGTTCCAGATGGCGCGCGTCTTCGTCCTTCACGGGGAAGGCCACAGTGATGGCGGGACTGGTCTTGTCGGCGTATTCCACTTCGGCCTCGGCCAACGCGGTGCGCGCACCGTAGCTCCAGTGCACCACCTTGAGCTTGCGACGCACGGCGCCGCGCTCGAAAAGCCGCCCCAGCAGACGCACCACAGCGGCCTCGAAGCGCGGCTGCATGGTCACGTACGGCGCGTCCCAGGCGCCCAACACGCCCAGCCGCTGGAAGCCCGCGCATTGCGTATCGATCCACTTGGAGGCGTAGGCGCGGCATTTGGCGAGGAATTCGCTGCGAGGCATTTCCCGGCGCTTGGGGCCGAGATCCTTTTCCACCGCGTGCTCGATGGGCAGGCCGTGGCAATCCCAGCCCGGCACGTACGGCGATTCGTAGCCGTCGAGCCACAGGGATTTCACCACGAAATCTTTCAGGATCTTGTTGAGGGCGTGACCAATGTGGATGGCGCCATTGGCGTAGGGCGGCCCGTCATGCAGGATGCGCCGTCCGCGCCCCTTCCCTGCGGCGTTATCGGACTTCCGCTGTCCTTCGATGCGCTCGTAGAGCCTGGCCTGCTTCCAGATTTCGAGCCGCTTGGGCTCCCGCTGCGGCAGATCCGCCTTCATGGGAAGTTCGGTCCGGGGCAGAAAGACCGGATACTTCTTCTTCACAACGTCGCTCATGGCGCCCTCGTGCGCTGGGAAGCCCACCCAAGAGCTTCGGAGTTAATCGTTAAGAATAGCTGGGAAAGGTGCCTTTGCGAAGTGAATCAAAGGGCGCGGAGGGATTCATGGAAAAGATTCACCACGGAGGCACGGAGGACACTGAGAAAAGCACGGAGAAGGCCACGGAGGACGCGCCGACCCATCGAACTTTCGTTCGCCGATGCGCCACTGCTGCCAGCCTTCTATCCTGCCCATCCTGTTTTCCCGCTTTTCGCCGCCTGCATCCGCAACCCCAGGTGCCTGCCGATCTCTGC
>JAJTBC010000323.1 GCA_021287085.1 Bacillota bacterium
GAAGTGATGGGCATCGGCGAAACCTTCGGAGAGGCCTATGCCAAGGCGCTCTTGGCGGCGGGCATTCCGTTGCCGTTGTCGGGCACGGTGTTCCTCACGGTGAACGATGCCGACAAGGCGCGCCTGCCGGAGCTGGCGCGAAAACTCGTATCCATGGGCTTTGGCCTCTGCGCCACCGAAGGCACTTCCAAAGCATTGGAAGCCATCGGGCTCAAGGTGCGCCGCATCTTCAAGGTGAACGAAGGCCGTCCCAATGCCGTGGATCTGCTGAAGAACGGCGAAGTGCAATGGGTCATCAACACCCCCCAGGGCCGCGCCGCCTTCTACGACGAAAGCGCCATCCGCCGCGAAGCCCTGCGCCTCAAGTTGCCTTGTCTCACCAACCTCAACGCCGCCCTCGCCGCCTGCGAAGCCATCGAAACCCTGCGTGGCAATATTCAGGTGCGAGCGATTCAGAGTTTGAAGTGAGGCCTCCTCAGGGACACAGGTTGTATCGGTCGATGAAGGCCTGAACGCCATTCGGATTAGATTTCAGCCAGGCTTCGTAGTCGGGTCGGAATGCTTCGCGGTAGCGCAGAAGAAATAGCGCCGCATCCAATTGGCCATCTTTCTGGAAGGCCAGGAATTGTTTAAGAATCCGATCCTTAGGCTGAGATCCTGCCTTGGCACATTGTTCGCCGTAGCCTGTGAGCGCGAGCTCCCAGAAAAAACGTTCCTGTTGAAAGCGTGTGATGAGGGCTGGGTCCTGTTTCGATCCTGGTGCCATTTCTTTCACGTCAATAGCATCCAGGGTGGAACTGGCGAGAAGCAACCATGCGCTTTGAGCGTTCGAGTCCTCTGGATGTTCTTCTATGGAAACGATCTGATTGCCCTTGGCGTCCCATGTCACGTGCGCCTTGGGCCAGAAGGCCAAGCGAGTCATGGGACGGCCCGCACGGCGTCGTTTCCACATGAGGGGCTGCCAACTGGCTCGATTCCCTGGAAAAATTTTGATGGCATCCATGAGCGCAGCCTCGGCGGCCTGGGGCTGTCCCGATTCGGTCAGTGCGTCCGCCATGTAGCGCCAGCCGCGTGGTTCATGGGGATTTAGCGTGGTCGTTTTCTTGAACCAAGTGATCGCTTCGGCCATGCGCTTCTCGGAATAGTAGGTGTCACCCACATAAAGCGCCGCTGCGGAATAGGTGGGATGCAACTCAAGGGCGCGCTGGTAGTGACCTCGGGCCACTTCCCATTGGGAAGCATGGAAGGCCGTCTCGCCCGCATCGAAAGCCTCCTGGGCCGTTTTCGGGATGGCCGGACGCTTCGGCAATTCGGCATCGTGGGCATGCTGAAGCAGCGACATGGCCTTGGCGACCGTATCGTTCTCCAGATTGGGAAGGTCAAGGAGCGTGCAAGCGCTTTCTTCGGCGCAGAACGTGTACCACGCGGATTCCCAGCCCTTGGTCTGTTCGGCTATCTGTGAATAGACCTGCGCCTTGATCCAATGGGGCGCAGGGTCCTTTCCGTCCTTTTGAATCGCTAGGTCCAACTGATTCATGGCTTCCTGGATCTTGCCTACCTTGAGGAGATCCAACGCTTTTTGAGTGGGATGGATGGCGATCAGTGGAAGATCCGGGGGCTGCACGAGGCAGACAAGCGCGGGGAGCAGCAGTGGAATGGGCATGGTGGTGGCCTCGGGAGCTGCGTCAATTTCTCACGAACCTAAGGCATTGCGCCACGGTTGCGCCAAACCTGCCCCAGGGGCTTCTGCCGGCTTGGGTTTTTCAGGTGCTCTACCCCGGTCCCCTCCTCAGAACCATCCGTCAGGAGAACGGCCACAGCATCGCAGTATGGATTCCAAAGCGCCGTAAGGGATCAGAGCCCTGCCTTCACCGAACCTCCGCCCGGCCATACGAAATGTTTGACGACGGGACGGCCGGAATTGGCGTGGAACAGGAAGCTCAGGAGCAGGCCCAACAGGAACGCGGCGGTGAGCTTGGGCGCCGGAAGCGGCCGTGGCAGCCGCTGCCAGAGCCAGCCTCCGATCAACCCCAGCGCCAGCGCCCACCAGCCGGTGTGCAGCGGGAAGTAGATCACGAAGAGCAATGCCATGGCGCCCAGCAGGGAATTCGTGGAAAGGCGCTCGCCGAGGCCCCGCATGC
>JAJTBC010000324.1 GCA_021287085.1 Bacillota bacterium
GTACGGTGCCGGCGATGTCTCCCAGGGGCGCCACCTGATCCACGCAACCGCGCTCGAAGGCGGCCTTGGGCATGCCATAGACCACGCAGCTCTCTTCGGCCTCGGCCAGGGTGTGGGCGCCTTTGGCCTTGAGCTGCTGCATGCCCTTGGCTCCGTCGCTGCCCATGCCCGTGAGGATCATGGCCAGAATGGGCTTGTGGCATTCCTGAGCGAGGCTGCTGAAAAGCACGTCCACCGAAGGGCGATGGAGGCTATCGGCAGGCTCGGGATTCAGCTCCACATAGCCCTGGCTGCCCCTCTGGCGGTAGTTCAGATGGATGCCACCGGGAGCGATGTACACAGTGCCGGGCCGCAGGGCTTCGCCGTGCTCGGCTTCCTTCACCTCCACTTGGCATAGTCCGTTCAGGCGCTCGGCGAAGGCCTTGGTGAAGCTGGCAGGCATGTGCTGCACGATGAGGCAGGGCACGGGCAGGTTCTTGGGCAGGGCCGGGAGCAAATCCTGAAGCGCCTTGGGGCCGCCGGTGGAACAGCCGATGGCCAGGAGTTCGGCCACGGGGCTTGAAGCCATATGGCCGGAAGGCGCCTTGGGCGTAGGGACTGCGGGGCGAACGGGAGGAAGGGGCGCAGGCGTGGCGACGGGAGTCGGCGCTGCGGGCCTGGGCGCGAGGGGGCGGCGGAACCGCGGGCTGCGCACCAGCTTCCGCACCTTTTCGTGGAGATCCTGCTGGATCTGGAGGATGCTGCCCGAGGCCAGGCTGGATTCCTTGGCGATGAAGTCCACGGCTCCGGCCGCCAGGGCTTCCAGGGTGGTCTGGGCACCTTCCTGGGTGAGGCTCGACACCATGAGCACGGGGCGAGGATGCTCGGCCATGATGCGCCGGAGGCAGGTGAGGCCGTCCATGCGGGGCATTTCGATATCGAGGGTGACGATATCGGGATTCAGCTGGGGAATCTTTTCCAGCGCGTCCAGGCCATCCCTGGCCGTGCCCACCACGGTGATGTCTTCGGCGGCCTGGAACATGCGCTCCAGCGCCTTCCGCATGAAGGGGCTGTCATCGACGATCAGGACGCGAATGGATTCCATGGACCCTCAATCCTTAAAGGCGAGTTGCACAAAGGCCACCGCATGCTCCAGCTCATCGTCGATGGCGAAGGTGAGCCGCTCCACGTCGAACTCCTTGTCCGGCTTGAATACTTCCTGGAAGGAAGGCAGGGTCTCCAGGGCCACCACCAGATGCTCGTCCGAAGGGCCGTTGGGCAGGCGGGTGCGCACCAGCAGATCGCACAGGTGCAGCAGGTTGGCCAGGAAATCCCCCGGGGGCGGCTCGTGGTGGCCCCGGATGGCCTGGGCCAGCTCTGGCGGGAAGTTCCAGTTTTCGGCCACCATGGCGCCCACTTCCGCATGGGTGACGCCCAGGATGCGCCGCTCCGCCTCCACCAGGGGCTCGCCTTCGCGGAAGGCTTCCACCACAGGGTGGTATTCATCGGCGAAGCAGATGTCCAGCGCGAACTTGCCGAGATCGTGCAGCAGACCCGCCAGGAAGGCCGAATCCTCCCGGCTGCGGTCGCCCTGGAGCCGACAGATGGATTTGGCCGTAAGGCCCACCGCCACGGAGTGCTGCCAGAGGCGCAGGGAGCTGAATTCCCTGGCTTCCCGGAACTCCCGGATGACCGCCGTGCTGCGGCTGAGGTTCAGCACCGCATCGAAGCCGAGGCGCTGCAGGGCCGTGCGGAGATCATTCACGGGGCGATCCCCGGCGTAGCCCACCGTATTGGAAAGCCGCAGCATGGCTGCGGACAGGGGCGGGTCCTTGGCCAGAACCTCCAGCACTCGGTCCAGGGTGCTGCGTTCGTCGGCCACGGCCTCTCCCAGCGCCACCACGGTGGCGGGCAGGGAAGGGAGGGCGCGAACGCGCTGCTGGACGAGGGCGGGGGTGATCATGATCAGAATTCCGCGATGAGGGTCTTGTCCTTTTCCACGGCTTCCAGCGCCACTTCCCGATGCCGGGCGAAGGCGGCTTCATCCAGGTTCAGGATCTGCAGGGCTTCCTGGGTGGCCACGTCCAAGGAGGAGGCCTTGCCGATGCCCAGGTTCTGGTCGAAGGCCAGGCGGTTGCCCAGGGCCACGATGGCCACGAGGGGCCGGAG